>CAZFKF010001424.1:0-1848 GCA_964518805.1 uncultured Planctomycetaceae bacterium
GAAGGAACTCGACGTGGTGGTCAACTACGGCCAGTTTCTCGACGGCCGCCACGAAGCCCTGCGGGACATCGCCGGCATCGTCAAGGCGGCCCGCCCACGCGGCGTGCTCGTCAAGGCGATTCTGGAAACCTGCTATTACACGCCGGACCAAATCCGCCAGGCGTGCGAGTTGTGCGTCTTGGCCGGCGTGGACTTCGTGAAGACATCCACGGGCTTCGGACCCGGCGGGGCCACGCCCGAAGCCGTCAGGATCATGTTGGCAGCCATTGATGGCGCGGCCCAAGTGAAGGCCAGCGGCGGCATCAAGACCTACGCCGATGCCGCGCGCTACTTGGACTTGGGCTGCACTCGCCTCGGCTCGTCCCGCTGCCAGGAGTTGCTGCCGTGAATCGCCTCTTCTACAACCGCGTCTACTTGTCTGGGCCTATCGACAATGCCAGTGACTTCGGCACGGGCTGGCGCAATGACATCAAGGAGCGACTACGCGACCTGGACCTGATCTTCTTGGACCCCTGTGCCAAGCCGATGCAAGCCGGTTATGCCTGTGAAGACTTGGAAAACCATCAACGTCGGCTCGAACAGAAGAAACGCGGTGATTTCGAGACAATTTCCCGCGACATGCGGCTGATCCGCTGCATCGACTTGCGCCTCGCTGATCTCTGTGATTTTGCCATCGTTCATCTTGACAAGAACGTCTACTCCACCGGGACACACGAGGAAATCGCGCTGCTCAACCGCCGCAAGGTGCCGATCCTCGTCCACATGGAACAAGGCAAAGCCGCGCTACCCGATTGGTACTGGGGGACGCTGCCGCATCAGCATGTGTTCAGCACATGGGACGAATTGATCGCCTACGTCCGGTACGTCGCTTCCGATCCGCCGCCTATTGATACCTACAACCGCTGGCGGTTCTTGGACTACGGCACCTTATACGGGAAGCGGACCATCACAATCTCGAACGGTCTGACCGCTCATATCAGCCCGGAAGATCATGCCTATCTAAGCCGTTGGAACTGGTCAGCCGCCCCACAAAACAACGCACGACAACGAGGTCAAGGAAGCGACAAGTGGCGCGCCCAACGCAAAGTGAGAATTGCCGGTCGAAGCATGACGCGATACATGCACCAAGATGTCGTAATGCGTATGAACCTGCCGTATGACCCGGAGAGCGTGCAAGTCGATCATATCGACCGCAACCCGCTCAACAACGCCCGCGATAACCTGCGCGTCACAGAGCGAGCCGTCAACTTGCACAACCGAGGGAAACAGTCGAACAACTCTAGCGGCGTGAAGGGCATCTGGGTCAAAGACGGATGGTATCACCCAGAGATCGTGTACTGCGGAGTCAAGCATCGGTTGGGCCGCTACCCGACGCTTGATGAAGCACGCCAAGTTCGTGACAAGGTTGGGCGCGAACTGCTCGGAGACAACTACCATGCGGCCTGACCCGAGCACGCCCAAGCGGTCCTTCGTCAAGGCCGTCTCCTGGGAAACCTTCTCGAATCTTGTTTGCTTTGCCCTGGCCTACGCCACGTTCGGCAACTTGAGCGGCTGTGCGGTGTTCACGCTGATCTGCTTCATCGTGAAGCTGATCCTCTTCTATTACCACGAACGGGTCTGGCACCAGATTCCGTTCGGCAAACAAGCATGAGCCTGACATGCGAGTCCCCAAGTCCCTCAGCTATTCGTCCATGTCGCTCTGGTACAAGGACCAGGACGAATTCTACATCCGCTATCTGGCCGACCACCCCGCGCCTCGCCTGCCGCAAGAGCAGCCGGCCGCTGTGGGCAGTGCCTTCGATGCCTATGTCAAGTCGATGCTGGCTCACGCCCTTTTCGGCCGCGACA
>CAZFKF010001425.1:0-1848 GCA_964518805.1 uncultured Planctomycetaceae bacterium
CCCTCGACGAGCTCGCCAATACGCTGCTGGCAGAAATCGCTCGAAGCAGCCCGCCGCGAATCGTCATCGACATGACGCGAACCGAGTACATCGCGTCGAGCTTCATTGAGCTGATGATCCGCGCGTGGAAACGCGTCAAACACGACAGCGGCACCATGGCCCTGTGCGCTGTCCATTCCTACTGCCAAGAAGTCCTTCGGGTGTCCCATTTGGACACCGTTTGGCCGATTTATGCCACGCGCGATGAGGCGATTCGCGCGGTCTGATTCGACCGCACAAGCGGCCTCGATGTTCGGCTAGGCTGAGGGACGTCGGTAGTATTGGTAAGCCAGGATGACTTCGTAGAGATCCATCGATATTGTAATCTCTTCCTGCTGAAAGTCGCGAAGCCAGGTGCGGTCCGACCGGACGGCATCGGCGAGCATTGGCAATACCTCACCCAAAGGGACGGTCACGGTGGCAGGTACATTCTTGTCTTGGACAACCTTGACCGAGTTGGTTTCCTCAGCAGGACCGCAGTAAACGCGAAGATGGGGCGACTTCACAGGCTTGCATCCTTTTCTAGCCAGAGACATCCCACGCTCCGATCTTCTGCCAGGACGGACGCTGCCGTCGATTCGGATTGTGGAACATGCCCACCCTGTCGTACGCTTCTTTATCGGCAACAACTGTCGTGCCGGTTTGATCTTTTCCTCCTGGAATGACACTTTTTCGGCATTGCAGCCCTGGCGCGATTGTAACGCCCCCCTGCTCGTAGTGCACCGGCATCCCCATCCGTACCACGCCCTTGACATCTTGCACCGCTCGCGCTAGAGTGCGCATTCATGGCGATTGGGCACCCGTGTTGCGCGAAGCCGTGCGGCCCCAACGCAGGTTGTTTTCGAGAGGACATTGGAAGCATCGTCTCCCCGCTGCCGACGATACGGCGGAGCGTCCCCATTCCTTGTTTTGTGCGCCCGTCTCTATGGGGCGCCTGTTAACCTTGTATGGCCGAACCCGTAACAATTGATTTGCGGCACGTGGCGCGTGGCCTCGGCATTCCTCTGCGACAGGTCGAAGCGGTTGTCGAACTGCTGGACGACGGCAATACCGTGCCGTTCATCACGCGGTATCGCAAGGACGCCACTGGGGCCCTGGACGAAGAACAGATTCGGCAGATTCAGTCGCGGCTCAAGAAACTGCGGCTGTTGGCGGAACGCAAGGAGACGATCCTCCGTTCCATCGAATCGCAGGGCAAGCTTTCCGAGAAGCTTTCCAAACAGATCCTAGCTGCTGGCACGACGAAGCGGCTGGAGGACCTGTACCTCTCGTTCAAGCCGAAAAAGCAGACGCTGGCGACGGTGGCGCGTTCGCGCGGGCTGGAACTGTTGGCCAACGAGATTCTCAACGCCGCGGTAGGCCGCGACGACCTCGACAACCGAGCTCGGGACTTCGTCAACCCGGACCGACAGGTGCCAACCGCGGCCGATGCCTTGCTTGGGGCGGGCCATATCCTCACCGAACAGTTCAGCGAACGGGCCGAATTGCGCCATCGCCTGCGCGAAATCCTGCAACGATCGGGCAAGTTGGTGAGCAGCCAGGTCGTCGCCGAACCAAGTCTTGCGGCCGAAAAGGCGGATCGCGCGACGGCGGCTCCACCGGCTCAGGGTCAGCGGGCTTCCGCCGGACTGGTCTCCGCCGAGACAACCCTCGCGGTTTCGGACAGCGTCGATCCGGGCTCGGCGTCGGATGAGGAATATGCGGCGGGCTGGATTGTCGTGGCCGGAGATGGCGTGGTCTCGCACGATACCGCGCTGCCTCCCCCTTCCCCGCCGGCCGAGGTTGTTGAGGAGACGCCGCAGCCGGCTG
>CAZFKF010001426.1:0-1846 GCA_964518805.1 uncultured Planctomycetaceae bacterium
CGGCGGCATCGACTTTTACTACAAGGCCGTGGCGGCCAAGGATATCACGCTTCGCATCTACGCCATTCCCATCGCCGCCGACGGGATCGAACGCACCGGCGAGCCCCGGGCCGCCTTCACGGTTCCCAAGGACCACGTAGGCGACAAACAGTGGCACCACGCACGGCTCAAGTACGACTTCAGCAAGAGCGCGAAGGTCAAGACGGTGATCTTCGCCGCGCGCCTCGAAGGCACGTCAGGTGAATTGCTCTTGGACGATTTCTCCTACATCGACCGCGTCGGCCCGATGCTGCGGGTGGGAACGATCCGTATCGACGAAGACGCCAAACGCCCCGGCGAACTGGGCACCGTTTCCGCCCTGGTGGAGAACACGGGCGACGAGCCGGCCAAAGACGTCCGCGTGACGCTCGAAGCCCCCAAGGGCCTCAAGACCACGCCCATCGATGTTCGGTCCGGCGACATTACGCCGGACGGCAGGATCCTGGCACGCTGGGTGCTTGAAGGAGTGCGCGCCCAGGCCGGAACGCTACGATTGCTCGCAACTTCAGGCGGTCAGCAGGCGGCGGCCCAATTGAGGATTGCTCCGAAACTCGCGATGAGAAGTTGGGGGCCCATCTCGCCGGTCTCTCCGGTCGGCGAACCGATAACGGTGGAGTGTCTCCTGATGAACCCCGGCGCGGCAACGGCGATTAAGCCAGACATAGAATTCTCCGCGCATGCTGAATATGGCCCTTCGTTCCCTCCCGAGAAGAAACGCGAAGAGAAGCGGGTTGGACTCTCAGTGGAACGAGTCCTTCCTGGGCAGAGCATTACGTCGCGAGTGAATCTCGCCGCTCGGCATGGATCGCCGACGCGCGTGGAGATGATCATGCCGCAATTCAGTTTCTCCAACATGCCGGAAGATGAAGGGCAGGAGGGAAGCCTGGGACTGGTGACTCAGGAAGAGGCCCACGTGGTAACGATACCGCGAGCAGTTCTGCCCGAGCCGTCGGGCGCAAGCCATGCTGCCTCGGCCGAAAACTACGCGATCTTGGAAAACGAAAACGTCCGGCTGGTCTTCCGAAGAGTGGAGCGTGTCCACGTCGGCGAGATCTCGGTGAAGACTCGATCCGATTGGCACACGGTGGCGTGGACCCTACAGGGATTGGAGCACAAGACAACGGATTTTCCGCCGCGGGCAGAGACGTCTCCGAACGGGTCCGCACGATTGCGCTTTTCATGCAGGCTGTCTGAAGCAGGGACCGCGGCGATGAGCTATGAGCTGCAGCCTCGCGGCAAGACGATTGCAGTGCGCTACGAACTGGCAATGGAGCCTGGCGACGAAATCGAGCATGTTGCAGGTCCCACATTATGCGTGTTGCACCGTGACGAAGCAGTCTACCCCGGCGTCGACTGGCTCGTAGGAGAAGAGTTGTCATCCGATTCCCTCGACATTGCCGAAAGGCATCCGGACCGGATTCGGCATGTAGTCCACCCAAATTGGATTACGATTCCTGCCATCGGAATTCACGGGCGGTACGGCACCGTGGCGCTCTTATGGGATGCCCATCAGAAATGGGATGGCCAACGAGATCGCCCAAGCACGCTCTTCATGTCTCCTGATCGGCTCAATAATCTACGCTCGCACCGCGTTGGCCTTTTCCTCCCTTCAGTGCCAGAATTCGTAGAGGCGAACAAGGGAAGGGGCGACAAGCAATACGCGAACATGATCGAGGAACCATACTGGGCGTCCAAGAAGCCCTACCAGTCGGAGTCGAGAAGGACGCTACCCCTGGAAGCCCACATCTACGCCGACGGTGACGCCCCCGACGCCCTCTCGGCCATCGACGAGGGAAGCAAGATCCAC
>CAZFKF010001427.1:0-1846 GCA_964518805.1 uncultured Planctomycetaceae bacterium
CGCGTGATTCGCCCGACGCTCTCGCCGTCGTCAAGCACCTGGCGCATGGCATCGAGCCGGCGGCTGTGCATGAACATCACGCCGTCCATGAACTGCACGTTGCTCTGCCGGCACGCTTCGACGATCTCCGCCGCGTCGCCGGCCGTTGCCCCGACCGGCTTCTCGACCAGCACGTGCTTGCCGGCCCCGGCCGCGCGGATCGCCCAGCCTTTGCGCACGACCGTGGGCAGCGGGATGTAGACCGCGTCGACGTCGTCGCGGGCCACCAGGTCGCGAAAATCGCGATACGCGGCGCAGTCCTTGTTGTTGTACGACTCGTTGACCCGGCGCTGGGTGTTCTCGAGGTTCTGCCGATCGACGTCGTTGACGGCCACGACCTGGCAGCGGGGATCGCCCAGGAACCCGCCAAGATTCCCGTTGCCCTGCCCGCCCACTCCGATGCAACCCACGGTAATCCGGTTGCTGGGCGCCGGACGCCCCTCGGTGCCCAGGATCGAAGCAGGAAGCACGGCCGGAACAGCGAACGCCGCGCCGACCGCGGCGGTTCGTCCGAGGAACTGTCGACGTGTAAACGAGTTCTTCACGGTCATGCAGGTTTCTCCTGAGTGGAATGCGTTGGGTCTCGAGGTTGAGGGAATATCGCTGAGTTGACGGTCGTCCGGCGCTGTGCGCGGGTCTCCCGACCCCGCACACGGGGCGACCGGAGGTCTCTAGAGATGGAAGGAGACCTTCGGTCGGCCGACCGGCGGGGTCAGAAAACCCGCGCCGAGCTCGCAGTCCGCGCCGGGCGCGGCGACCTTTGGTTTCCAACCCCCTTTCGCCTGCCTCTTACCAGTGTCGCCGCTGTGCGGAGCGAATACAATGGAGGTCCGCAAGGTCGTGCGACGGGCCTGCATCGCAGCCCCTCGCTGGAGTGACGCGAGTCGCCACAGCTTCCTTGCGCGGGGCCGATCGGCGTTCTTCCGCCAGGACGGTTGCCTATATGCCGGAGACTGCATCCATGAGACGCTACGCTGCGCAACGCGGCTGGCCGGTGTCGCGGGTTTGGTTGACCATCGTTGTCGCGCTGGTCCTTGCCGGCGCGGCGAAGGCGCAAGAGCCGACGGGCAAGACAGCGATCGTTCCAGTCCCAAAGCTGGAGGACGACAGCTACGACTGGTACGCTCGTCACGCCGAAATCCTGAAGCTGAAGGATCGGATCGACCCGGAGATCGTGATGATCGGCGACTCGATCACGCATTTTTGGGCCGGGCCGCCGCGGGCGAACATACAGAACGGGCCCCGGGCATGGCAGGCGCTGTTTGGCGAGCGGCGCGTGCTGAACCTCGGGTTTGGCTGGGACCGCACGCAAAACGTCCTGTGGCGTCTGGGGCACGGGGAGTTCGACGGCCTGCATCCCCGATTGGTGGTCGTCAACATCGGCACCAACAACTTCTCGACGACCGCACACGCCAAGGCCAACACGCCCGCCGAGATTGCCGAAGGCATCCGGGCGATTTGCCAGCGCCTCCGCGCGAAGTCGCCGGAGTCGAAGATCGTGGTCATGGGCGTCTTTCCCCGCGGCGCGAAGTCCGACGATCCGTTTCGGTCCAAGATTGCCGAGTTGAACCGCCTCCTGCCCGGCGTGTGCAAGTCGCTGGGAGTCGTGTTTCTCGACATCGGCCAGCAGTTCTTGAAGCCCGATGGGGAGCTTCCCCGCGAACTCTTCGGCGACTTCTGCCATCCCACGGAGCAGGGCTATGCGATTTGGGCCGCGGCGCTGCAGCCGTTGGTTCAGACGGGAGGCAAGTGACGCAGGCGGCTTTTCACCCGACGCACTCGGCCATCCACCGGGCGACGTCACCAG
>CAZFKF010001428.1:0-1842 GCA_964518805.1 uncultured Planctomycetaceae bacterium
CGGCCAGCATGCCGGCCTGGCTCCGTTCCTGGGCCACCCGGACCATCAGCGTGTTGCCGGCCCGAAGTTCCACATCGACGCCTTCCAGGCTGTTGGCCTGGGCCACCAGGCGTTGGATGTCGGCCTCGCTGCCCCCGACCTCGACGCTGAAGTCGTCGCGGCGCAAGCGGCGTTTCATGTCCTGCATCGGCCCGCTGAAGATCATCCGTCCCTGGTGCATCACGCCCACGTAATCGCACACCTGGTCGATGTCGCTAAGGATGTGCGTCGAGACGATGATCGTGCGATTCTTGCCCAACTCGCGGATCAGGTCGAGCGTAAAACGCCGTGCCGCGGGGTCGAGCCCCGCGGTGGGCTCATCCCAAACCAACAAGGGGGGGTCGGCTACCAGGGAGGCGGCTATGCCCAGCCGGGTGGTCTCGCCGGTCGAGAGGGTCTCGATCGGCTGCTCCGTCGTGCCCAGCAGGCCCACGGCACGCAGCAGCGAAACCAGGCGCGGCTTGCGCACCTGGTGGGGAATCCGGCACAATTGGCCCAACAAATCGAGGTACTCGATGGGGCGCAGATGCCCGGGGAACTGGGCGTGGGTAGGCAGATAGCCGAGCATGCGGCGGACATCCACGGAATTCGGCCCGCACGGCTTTCCAAAGATCTCGGCCTGGCCCGCCGTGGCGCGCTGCAACCCGAGGAGAATCCTGAACGTAGTTGTCTTCCCCGCCCCGTTGGGGCCCAGGAGGCCGAAGACCGTGCCGCGCGGCACCTCCAGGCACATGTCGTTGACGGCGACGTTGCGGTTGTTGAAGATCTTCGTCAGATGCTCGGTGCGTATCGCGAACTCCATCGAATCTCTCTCCCAGCGGCCGCCCCAATGCCTTCAGTGTATTCGCCGGCCCGGCGAAAATCTTGGCGATTTAAGAGGGAATTTCGCCGCGTTCCATACCGAAATCACGCCGTTGACGACCGGCCGCGGAGTCGAGGACTTGCAGGCCGGATTCGCGTGAGACTTTGGTGACCGCCACGGAGCCGGGGCTTGTGTCGGCTAGTAGATCTCGATGCTTTTGACCACTCCCCCGCCCGAGGCGCGGCAGCCGTTCAGGCAGCGGTCGGCGGCGATCATCAGGTCCTTGGGCGGGAAGTTCTTCGGGGGCATCCCCACTGTGGCCGCGCCGGCGCAGATGACCGGCGCGAAGTGCCGGCCGGCCTCAACATCGCAGGCATTTCGGGACACCTGTTCGATCAACTGGTTTCCCAGTCGCACCGCCAGTTGACGATCGCACCCGACAAGAATCACGGCAAAACCGGCGTTGTTGTAGGGCAGGCAGACGGTTCTCTCGTGGTCGATGTGGCGGCAGGCCGCTTCGAGCCGGGCGCGCAGTTGGTGGAACGTCTCCAATCCGTGCGTCAGTACCAAATCGTCGGCCGAGCCCAGTTCGAGCAGAAGCAGGCTCAGTGCGGATCGCGACTGGCGACACGCTGCCACAGCTTTCGCCACATGTCCCAGGAGACCGGCTTGGGAATCCCCCGTCATACAACCGGCCGCCTGAGCTGGCGTTCGCGTCGCCTTGGACGCCGGTGGTTCCGCAGCGGGACGAACGGACGGGGGGCATTCCGCTGCGTGGTGCGGGGCCAGGCCCGCCGGTCGCCGCGCGAACCGCGCGGTCGCCTGGCCGAGCGACTGCATCTCGGCCGCGAGCGATGCGGCCTGCTCCCAGTCGCAGCGCGTGCGACAAGCCGTCAGCTTCTGGAGCAGAGCCCGGGCGCACGAGGGGCTGTCGGAAATCGCAAGGGACATCATCGCCTCCGGAGCGAGGACGCCGGAGTCCGCGCGAGCCTGACAGCGCT
>CAZFKF010001429.1:0-1839 GCA_964518805.1 uncultured Planctomycetaceae bacterium
CTCTTTTTGTCGGCACGACGCATCTCTTGCAGCAGTACGTTCAGCCGTTCATCGTGGCCAACGGCCTGAAGGACCGCGTGCCTTGGGTTTCCGCCTCCATCTTTCCGCTCGGGCTGGCCGACCTGTCCACGCGCCGCTTCGTCGAAGCGGCGGCGGCCTACAAGGGGCCCAAATACCTGGTCGCGAACCGCTCCCTGCGACCGGTAGCACGCGCCCTCGGCTGCTGGCACATTGTCATCCCTTTTCGCGATTGTTCTTTGCATCTCGACTGGGTCGAAGCGGCGTTGCGGTTCCGCGGTCCTGGACTCGTTCTCTCTTGCGCGTCGATGATGTCCGAGTGCTTGCTCTGGAGTCTCCTCCGCGCGAACCCAGAGGGGACCTACGTCGACTGCGGTTCCGTTTTCGATTGGATGTTGGGGCTCTCCAAGCGGCGTGCGGCGATTCACTTTCGCGAGATCCTGGAACAACAGTACTTCCCGATCTTCCGGGAGTATCAAAGCACGTGGGGGCTGAGGTGAGGCATGACGTTTCGAGAGCCCGAGAACTGCCGATTCCGCGACTCGATCCTCGCCGAGGGCCATTGCTGCCGCCGTGCGCAGCAGATCGTCGGCGAAGGCGCTTCGGTGGACTACGCCGTCTCGCGGGACGCGTGCGAAGCCTGTTGCCGCGCGCAGTCTCCGGATCCGTGCAATCCGGTCGTTGGCTCGCTGGTCTGCGCGGCGACGTCGCGCATGCTGCGATCTGGAGTCCTCGGCAGCGACCTCGTGGTTCGGCTCCGCGAGGCCCAAGGATTTGCCGCTCGATACCTTGAGGGGGTCCGCGGCGACGGCGAGACCAGTCCCCCGGAACAACCCCAGACGAAACTGCCGACGGACACTCGGCCACCGCGCTCGAATGCGAAGGGGCTGATCGGGCTGGCCGGCCGGAACTCGTGGCAGGGGCTGGGCTATCAGAATCGAGACATCGTGCGCCAACTCCCCGTAAGTCGATGGCTGATTCCGTCGGCGGATCGCGTCGGACCTGTCCCCTCCGTCGGAGAATGTCGCGTGGAATTCATTCCGGAAGACGCCGGCCGGCGGACGCTGGAATCCTGGCTGCGGGGATTGGATCACCTGTTGTTCGTCGAGACGCCGTGTTTTCCCGAGCTGCCCCGGCTTGCGCGGCGGTTGGGCATCACGGTTCATTGCGTGCCCAACTGGGAGTGGCTGCACCCCGGCTTGGTTTGGCTGGACGACGTGGATCGGATGCTCTGCCCGACGGAGCACACGTACCGGATTCTGGACGGATGGAAACGCCGCTATGGTTACGGCTGGGAACTGCACTGCGTACCGTGGCCGGTGGACGTCTCGCGGTGGCCCTTCAGGCAGCGAAAGCGGTGCCACCGTTTTCTGTTCGTCAACGGGTTGGGCGGAGTCCGGCCGGCCTGTTCGGACGGGACTCCCGCCGGCTACCGTCGCAAAGGACTGGAGCTGGTGCTGGAGGCCGCCGCGCTGGCGCCCGAGATTTCCATTCTCGTGCTTTCGCAGTCCGAAGATCTGCCTCCGGCGCCGCCGAACGTCGAGGTGCGATCGGGGCCGCTGGACCATTGCCGGTTGTACGATGACGGCGACGTCTGCCTCCAGCCGAGCCATTGGGAAGGGCTGGGACTGCCGCTCTTGGAATGCCAGGCGGCGGGAATGCCGCTGGTGACCACCGATGCGGCTCCGATGAACGAATACTGCCCGCTGCGCGTCCTCCCCGTTTGGAGTACCGAAGCCGTTCGACTCACGCCCCAGCGATGGATTCCCGCCCAGCGCCTTCAGCCGGCCGAACTTGCCGAGACCTTGAGGTCGCTCCATC
>CAZFKF010001430.1:0-1836 GCA_964518805.1 uncultured Planctomycetaceae bacterium
CGCTGGAGAGCGCCATCCTCGGCCGCATCCTCGGCTTCGACACCTACATGGACCAGAACGTCAACTGCGTCCTTTCGGGGTCGGACACCGACAGCGATCCGGTCACGGAGCCGTATGCGGCGGGCAGCCCGGCGACGACGCAGATTGCGTCGGTGTTGGCTCCCGCGGCCGGCGAGTTCGTGGTCGTGGCTGGCAACGATCAGCCGACCTGGGCGACCGGGACGAATGCGGCCTGGTTCACCTTGAACGAGGCCCTCAAGTACGCCACCGAGGACAACGCCGTGGCCACGCGCTACGTGAAGTGCGTGACGGCTGCCGGCTATGCAGCCGGCTACAGCGAGGGCATCGCCCTGACCGTCACCGAGGGGAAGGCCCCGCAGGTCGGCCAGTTGCTCGCCTTCGGCACGACCCCTTCCACTCGGCACACCTACACGGTGATCGAGTCCGAGGGGAGCGGCACGTCCTGCACCGTATACCTGGATCGGCCGCTCGTGGCCGCCGTGGGCAACGGTGCCGATGCGTTCCCCGGCCCCTATGGCGCGATGAACCTGGCGTTCCACCGGGACGCCCTGGCCCTCGTGACCCGCCCGCTGGCCCTGCCGGACACCCGCGCGGGCGTCATGGCCGGACATGCCGCCTACAACGGCATCACCATGCGGGTCTTGGCCCAGTACGACATCAACGCGGGCGGCCTGATCGTCAACTGCGACATCCTCGCGGGGGTGGCAGTGCTGAACAGCGGCCTCTTGGTCCCCGTGCTCGGCTAAAGGCCCACTCGGTCGAGCGAGCGAAATGGCCGCCTGCCCAAGGCAACGCTTGGGTGGGCGGCCTCTCTGCCACACGTCGCCTCTCGCCGCGCATGGAGTTGCCTCATGGAACTGCTTCTTGCACAAGCCGACACGTTCGCCGACGCGATTGCCCTGCTCAAGCAATATGGGCCGCTGGTCCTGGTCGTGGCCTTCCTTCTTTGGCAAAGCTGGGTCCGGGAGGCACGCATGAGCAAGCGGATTACCAAGCTGGAAGACGAGCAGCGGAACGTGCTAATGCCGCTGGTCGAGAGGTGCGCGGACGTGATCGCGCAGAACACTCTGATGATGGAACGCTTGGAAAAGGCCCTGGACGAGCGGTTCGACTGCCCGTGGCGGCCCAAGTGCTCGCAACAAGCCTGATCGAGCGGCGATGACGACCATGACCTATCCTGCGAACTATTCCCTGAATCAGCAGATTCGCAGGACGCTCTACGCCCTGAAGCGTCAGTACGGCGGCAGCATCGTGGTCTACCAGAACGGTTCGGTGACTACGGACACGAAGACCGGAGAGGTAGCCCGGACGAAGACAGCGACCCGGATTCATCGGGCCATCGTCCTGCCCGTGACAATAAGCCGCGAAGTGAAGCAGTCGATCTCGCTGATCTCCGCCAATAAGCAGATGGTCACGGGCGGCGGATTCGAGGCAGGCAAGCGACTGTTCATCATCGAGCGCCGCGACTGCCCCAACCTGGTCCTGAAGCAAAGCGATTGGCTCGTCTACCACGGCCGCAAGTACGCCATCGAGAACTTCGAGGAGTACGAGTTCGATGCGGCCTATATCATCCACGGCAAGGAATTGGTGGGCGAGTCGATCAGCGGCGGGGCGACGGTGGCGGAAGCTAACGCCTCCTTGACGCTTGGCTCTCAGGCCGAAGGGGAGGTGTAGCCATGCCCGCCAACCCCAACTGGGCACGTTGGGTCTTCGCATCCATAGCCACCTACTTGAAGCAAGTGGCTCAAAGCCAGCAGCTTCCTGTCCTGATCGAGGGCTTGGACGAGCGGACCACGGAGTTTATGAGCGCCACGG
>CAZFKF010001431.1:0-1835 GCA_964518805.1 uncultured Planctomycetaceae bacterium
ACCCAACCTGGTCCGTGCTCGTGACGGAGGATGGACATGATTCGCGTGTGGTGGCCCACGCGGGAATTGTCGAGCGGCAGATCCTCATCGGCCGGGAACGAGTCTGCGTAGCCGGCGTGCAGAATGTCTACGTGCTGCCCGAAAATCGAGGCGCGGGGCTGTTCGAGCAAGTCATGTCGGCGGCGTTGGAGGAAGCGCGGCGGAGGTGGTTGGATTTCGGCGTCTTGTTCTGCTCGCCCGAGATCGGCCGCAAATACGCGAGGCTAGGTTGGCTGCCTCTCGAAGGAAGAAACATTACACGCACCGACGAGCACGGGCGTCGGCAGCCGTTGCCCCCCAAGAACGTGACCTTCTACCGTCTTCTGACCGGCCGCAGCCTGCCAACGGGCGACCTCGACCTGCTGGGCAACGACTGGTGAGACCTCGGCCTTGCCAAAACCCTTCCGGCCCGGAATAATACGCGTTCGCGAAGCCTCGAACGTCTCGGGGCTGTCCATGCCCTGAAAGACGTGAGAAAGGAATGACGAATGAGAGTGCTTGGTTTCGCAATGACTTGGATGTGCCTGTGCGCGGCGGCGGCCTATGCTCAGAACGAGCCGGCGCCCACCGGGCCCGGCGTCGTCGCTGCCCCAACCCCGGCCATGGATTCCAAAGAGGCCGGAGTGATCGCCAGCTATGGAATTGGAATGAACACGGGACGCTCGATCAAGAGCGAGGGAGTCGAGATCGACCTGGAGATGTTCCTGCAGGGCATCCGCGACGGGGCATCCGAAGCGAAGCCGAAATACACCGAGCAACAGGTCCGGGCCGCATTGGCCGTCTTCCAGCAGGAGATGCAGGCCAAGCAGGCCAAACGTCAGCAATCGGTCGGCGAGAAGAACAAGCGCGAAGGCCAGACCTTCCTCGCCGCCAATAAGGCCAAGGAGGGTGTCGTCACGTTGCCCAGCGGCCTGCAATATCGGGTGGTTCGAGCTGGCAACGGAGTCTCGCCCAAAGCGACGGACACCGTCAAGGTGCACTACGAGGGCACCCTGCTTGACGGGCACGTGTTCGATAGTTCCATCAAGCGCAACGAACCGGCGGTCTTTCCCGTCCGCGGCGTCATCCCCGGCTGGACCGAGGCCCTGCAGCGAATGAAGGTCGGCGACAAGTGGAAGCTGTTCATCCCTTCGGAATTGGCCTACGGCGCCCGCGGCGCAGGCCGCGAGATCGGCCCCAACTCGGTGCTGGTCTTCGACGTCGAACTGCTGGGCATTGAGGCTCCGGCTGCGCGCGAAGGACAACCGCTGGACCTTCCCGGCCGAGAGTAAGGCGTCCTGTGGCAACTCGTTGCCGCCACGATTCGGTTATGATGCGGCGACGCGGACTCACCGCGCCGCCTGCGATACGATTTTCAGGAATGGAGTTGCTTGAGTCCGTCCGTGTCTTTGCCAACGGCTCCGTTTCGGCCGTGCTTGTCACGCGAATCGCATGCAATCCCCCCTTCTTGGGAGTGGTCCAATTCACGGATCGAATCCCCGCACCCGATGCGGCAGGTAAGGGGATTCCAGTTTCTGAGTCTCCTCCGCGGTTAGCGTTACGTCCAGTGCGCCGATCGCCGTTTCGAGATGTCGCATCTTCGTGGCTCCGATGATCGGCGCCGTCACAGCAGACTTGGAGTACAGCCACGCCAAGGCGACCTGGGCCGGCTCGACGCCTCGGGCCGATGCCACCTCTTGGCAAGCCCGCATCACCTCGGCGTCGCCAGGCTGGTCATAGAGCTGCCAAGCGTATTCGTCGCTGGAGGCCCGGAGTGTCGCCGTCTTGTCGTCGGGGGCCTTTCGCGTCCCCGCCAG
>CAZFKF010001432.1:0-1835 GCA_964518805.1 uncultured Planctomycetaceae bacterium
GGGCAAGCCAGCAGTGGCACCCAACTGGTAAAGTCGAAAAGGACAGACCACTAGTTCCTTCCTTGCACCCGTGCGAACACTCCACCGACTTGGTCTTCCCAGTCACGGTGGTCGTGGTGGTCGTGGTGAAAAGGACGTCGCTGCGATACGTCCGGCGCCTACTTCTTCTTCACCCGCTCGAAGGTGCCGGCAACGACTCCGGTTTCCGGTTGGGTCTTGAATTCCTTGGGCCGCTGGGTGGTGTCCTGACCGAAAATGTTGATGCACACCTGAAGCCGCCCATCTTTCAGGCAGTAGATCCCCGCCAGCGTCTTTGTCTTGTCTGAACCTTCGATTGGCGTCAGATCAATGGTCTTTGGGGTCTTGCCCGAGTCCAACTTGAACTTCAGATGAGGATCTTCACCCTTGGGCTTGACGGCGAACAGTTCGTCTCCCTTGAACACGATCTGCAATTCCTTGACTTCATCGTCGGGCCGCGCCTCGCCGTTGGCTTCGAGTCTGACGGCTTGCCACACCCCTTGCAGTTCCTTGGCGTCCTTGGCGGTCTTGTCATCGGCCGCAGCAATTGCAGCCGTGAAGAAGCACACCGCCAGAATGTTCAGCATGCGAGGCAACATGGTTACTCATCCTCCTTGAAAAGAAGACTTATTCACACATTCGCGCTGGATCCGCCGCGCGGGGCGGACTCTACTGCATGGAGCGAAGAGGAGTCAATCCCGGTTGCCGGATCATCCAACCGTCCTCCGGACCAACCCGCACGAACGCGATGCGCGCTATGCGCCCGTCCAATGTGGAGATTCAACGCGATGCAGATCCACGGACTTCAAGCGACGGCCGATGAAGCGGTGAGGAACGCGCCCGCGTTAACGCAACGCGTGCAGTTGCCGTTCGCTTCGCCATTGGTTGACCAGGGCCAAGGCCCGCGGCTCCGTTCTCAGAAGCCGCGTCAACTGCGATGGCGTGCAGCCGAGAATTTCGCCCGCACGTTTGGGGTCGGCTTCCGACGTGGCCAGAACGTCCAAGGCTTCGGCCAAGATCGCGGGAAAATCATCGTGCGAACCGCTCACCGTCAGCCGTGAGCCGCCACACCGCGACTGCCAGAGCGGGGTGGGCACATGATCCGAATCGCAGGGCGAGCGGACCTCCAGGGCCAGATTGACCCGAAGCCGGAAAAGGGCGGCGGAGCGATTCTGGCTCTGACTGCGGCGCTCACTGGCCTCGGCACGAACTCCCGTGGGTAGGTGTTGCAGATTGATGGCTGTCTGGACCTTGTTGCGGTGTTGTCCGCCCGGTCCCGATCGGCGGAGTTGCCATACGTCGCACTCCCGCCATAACCTTTCCGGGTCATATGATGCCGGATGATGATAGGGGCCTGGCATGCTGGTTGGAGACTCACGCTATTGGCAAGGCAAAGCGGAGAAACCCCGCCAGCCTCCTCGCACTCGCCAGATTCGGCTGAGCGGCGCCTTGGCAGAAGCACTCAAGAACAAGCCGTGCGTAACTCATTGTCATACAAAGCCTTACGACGGGTTGCCGAGGGGGCTCGAACCCCCAATCCCCAGATCGACAGTCAGTGACACATACGATGCGTTCTGATTTATGTTCCTTCATCGTCCTATATTCCTCGCAGTTTCTGGCTAGAACGACCTTCACGGCGCTATGCGGAACTTCGCCTAAATGGCTTCATCGCATAGCACCGGCATAGCACCGAACCAAAACCTTTCTCCAGATTGTATCAGGATTTGCGTTGATTGGGGTGCCCTTCGGGTCGGGGTGCCCTTCGGGTCGGACCTGGGGAGGTGAAAACTGATCTAGTCGCGTTTGGCGATTTTTGT
>CAZFKF010001433.1:0-1833 GCA_964518805.1 uncultured Planctomycetaceae bacterium
AGAAGAAGGCCGCGGCGGCCGACGACACCGACCCCTTCGCCGCTCCGCCGGCCGACGAGAAGAAGGCAGGTGCCAAGAAGAAGGCCGCGGCGGCCGACGACACCGACCCCTTCGCCGCTCCGCCGGCCGAGGTCAAGAAGGGGGCCTCCGGCAAGGCCGCGGACGCCAAGAAGGCCGGCGCAAAGGCGAAGGCCAAGAAGGCCGCGGATGACAGCGACCCATTCGCGTCGGACAGCGCCGACCAGAAGTAGTCGCGCGAGTACGATTGCCCGAGCTGAATGTCTCGGGCTTTGACTGCCGATCTGGCGACTTTGGGAAAATTCTTCGCTTGGCGGTCGAGTGCAAGGAATCTCGCGGAAGTGGCGGTCGGAGCGGCTGTGTTGGCCGTCTTCTGTGCCGTACGGTTTGCGAGGCTCAGTCTTGAGGTCCGGTTGTGGCAAGCACGCCGGACTTTCCATGGAGATGGCGTCGCGGCCAGCCACCCTATCTCTGCCGAAATCCTCGGTTTTCGGCTCTTTTTGACCGAATCTGTCAAACCACACCCCCAGCGGGAGCGGGATTTCTTGCGTCTGCCTACGCACCCCCAAATATGGTCGTTAGCGCGTTTGTAGAGGCCAATTACGATGGATCGGATAGGGCACATGTCGCTTTTTTCCCCCGAGGTCGCCAAGGTCTATGCTACGCCAACGCCTTGCCAAGCTGTTTCGCCGCAACAACCGTGATCGCAGGGCAGCTCGTTCGCTGCGTCCGTTTCGCCACACGGGTTTTGAACCGCTCGAATCGCGGCAATTGCTGTCCGTGACGCTTCCCACCCTTGGGAATCAGACGTTGACGGCGGGCGCTCCGTTGAACGTCGCACTGAACGGCCTGAGCAGCGCGGGGAATCCGGTGACGTACACGGTCTCGGTCACCAACTCCCAGTTCACCAACTCCACCGTCACCAACCCGCAATTGACGGCCACGGTTCCTCAGGGGAACCCCAGCCTGAAGATCACGGTCGATGACGCCGGCGACAGTATTCACGGCGATTTGATCCTCCAGTTGTTCCAGGACCTCGCACCGCAGACCGTGGCCAAGATCACGGACCTGGCGAACAGCCACTTCTACGACGGGCTCATTTTCCACCGCGTGATCGAGGACTTCATGGTCCAGGGTGGAGATCCGCAAGGGACGGGGAGCGGAGGACCGGGCTTCACGTTCGACGATGAGTTCAATTCGTCCTTGCAGTTCACCAGTTCCGGCGTGTTGGCGATGGCCAACAGCGGCAGCGACACGAACGGCTCGCAGTTCTTCATCACGACGGTGCCCACGCGGTGGCTCGACTTCAACCACACCATCTTCGGTTTCCTCACCCAAGGCGGCACGGTCCTTGACCAGATCCAGTCGGTCCCCACGAATTCGAGCGACAAGCCCACGAACAACGTGGTGATGACCCACGTAACCACGTTCACGGACACCCAGAATGGCGTGTTGCGTCTCGCCGTCCCCAACGGCACGACCGGCTCGGCCACCGTGACGGTCACGGCCACCGACAGCGTGACCCACGAGACGGCCACGCGCACCTTCCAGGTCACCGCGCAGGCCGACACGACGAACGATCCGCCGTTCTTGGGACCGATCGCCCCCATCTACACCACGGTCAACACGCCGGTGTCGTTCGACATTCCCGCCACCGACGTGGAAGGCGATGCGATCTTCTATTCCGGCAGCGTCACGCCCGCCAACAGCAATCTGACGCTTGCCGTCAACAGTTCCACGGGCCACGTGACGCTCACGCCGGCCAACGGCGTCACGGGGAACTTCACCATCAAGATGAGCGTCGGGGCATCGAGC
>CAZFKF010001434.1:0-1832 GCA_964518805.1 uncultured Planctomycetaceae bacterium
GGCTTCCCCCTCTCCCCGAACCCAAGCCGACTTCAGACGGCTGATTTGTTACGTAATTGCCAAATGGGTTGAACGGTCCAACACTACCGTCTGGCGCGACATGATATCCAGGACCACCACTCGTCGGCCAAGAAGGACTTGCCGGCTGGTAAGTGGGGCCCCCGTCGCTGGGCTCGCCGAGGGTTTGCATGACCGAGGCGGTAGGGTTGTCGGGGTCGGACAGGGCGTTGAGTTCGGCGAAGGCCGCGTCGACGTAGTCGTCGCGGTGCTCGAGGTCTTGGTAGGCCTGCTCGGCCAGTTCCCGGAGGTGCCGCTGGCGCTCCCACCAGTCGTCGGGCACGTTCCAGTAGACCTCGCCGCCGCTTTGGCCGGGGTTCTCGGGCACGGTGGGCGGAGTGCCCGTGGTCGTGCCGCCGCTGGTGTTTTCTGCGGCGACCACCGTGGGCGGGTCCGTGGCGTCGTTCGTCTCGTCGTAGCTGCTGTACCAGCTCGTGCTCGAGCCGTCTTCCGAATACGCGCCGCTGGAGCCCCACGTCTCGTTCGCCGTGCCGCCCCACGCCATGTGGCACGCCGACACCGTCGTCGGCCCCGGGCCTGTGACCGTCAGCGTCATGTTCGCCTCGTACGACCACGTGGCGTCGGCCGAGCCGTCGTTCTGCGTGCCCCACGAGTCCCCGCCAGGATCGTACACCGACCAATTGGTCGTCGTGTCCTCGTAGTCGAACGTGCTGTGGGCCTCGCTGCTCGTGACCGTCGTCGAGACCGTGTCCGGAAACTGGATGTACGGGATGCCCATCTGCGGGCAGCCGATCCGGATGCCGGGAGTGACGGTGATGCTCGTGCCGCTACCCGAGGAATCGTAACTCGTGTTGATGGTCAGCGTGCTGGTCGAGCCGGACGCGCCGGTGTCGCCCTCTTCGGTGAACGACCCGCCGCCTCCGCCGCCCGAGTCGCTGGTCTGCTCGCCGTGGTAATGCGACGTGCTCTGCGACTGCGACGTGTAGTTTTCGCCGCTAAAGCTGCCGGCGAACGCGCTGGTGCCGTCGTAGATCGTCTGCTGGTGGCTGCCGGAATCCGACTGCCAGCCGCCCACGAGCCGCTCGCCGCTATAGACTCCCGACTCGGTGTACGAACTGTGCGAGTCGCCGTCGCTGGTCAGCGTATAGTGCGAACCCGAGGTCGAACAGCCATAGGCGCTGGTGTACGCGCTGCCGTCGTCCTGGGTGTAGTCGTAGTGCGAGTTGCCGATGCTCTGGCTGTGGCTGCGATAGGTCCCCTGGCTGCCGCCCGTGCCGATCGTGCCCGCCTCCTCGTCGCTCCAACTCGACGCGTCGCCGCCCCAGGCGTGGGTCCCGAACCCCGAGGTGTTGCTCCAAGCCCCGTTCTTGCAGCCGTTGCTCATCGTGGCCTCGGACTAGTGGCTGTGACAACTAGCTGCGTCCCCGTTTCAAGGTCTCCCCGTTTCAAGGTCCCCGTTTCAAGGTCCTACATCATCGACAGCCGACCTGAGCCGTGTCCCGTCAATGATCACTGGACGCCGGCGCGATAGTCCGCAGGCAATGAATCACGGTTTGGGGCAACAGCCGCCGGACTTCCTGACCTTGGCAGCCCTGGCGTTGTCGGCCTGGAGTTCGGGCCCTTCGCCAAAGCACTTGGCCAGGCACACCAACAGCTTCAGATGAAACGATGTCTCGGCTGGAGCGAGGGAGTAGTAACTCGACAGGCCGGATTAGCGAACCAGGACCATCTCGTCCTCCCACAGCTAGGCCTAGAGCAGGGAGACCCGCGGATGGGGGGCGCAAAGGACGTACACGATGTCCCCGACGCAGAGT
>CAZFKF010001435.1:0-1824 GCA_964518805.1 uncultured Planctomycetaceae bacterium
GAAGGAACGCGAGAAGGAGTTGCTCGTCAAGACCGCGCGGGGTCTCTTGCCGGTCAAGGGCAATACGCTGGTGATCCGGCTGGGGACGGCGAAAGCCAAGGCGAGCAAGGCGGAAAGGGAGCGGCTGGCGAAGTTCATGGATGAACTCGACGGTCTGTTGTGCGACCCAAGCGCCGACGCTCCCTACTTCGGGAGTCTCGAAGGAGACGATCGCGTGGACGGCGAACTGCGGCTGTTCTTGAGCTGCCCGGACGCGAACGCGTTGGTCGACAAACTGGGCCCGTGGCTGAAGAAGCTCTCGTGGAAAGGGCGAGTCAGCCTGATGAAACGATTCGGGGAAATGACCGATCCGGACTGTCCGGAAGAGAGCATCGATTTGCAGGTGTGACGTGGCCAGGGGGCTGCAAACGGGGCCTGGAATAGTTAATATCGGCCTGGCTTATCGCTCGAGTCGCTGCGCTGAGCGAGAGCTATCGCTTGCCAGATCGTGCCGGCAAATGCCTTGGACAACGCTGGAGGTGTACCCTTGAATCAAGCTGACGCGCAGGGCGGCGGTTCCGCGCCCTTTGTCGATCAGAAGAAGCAGGTACCAGCCCGCCGGGAATGGACCAAGGAAATCGTCTCCAGACGCGGCGGGCCGCTTTCGTTCCGCGTGACGTCCCAAGGGCCATTTGCCGTCACGGTAGTCACCGACCGAGGCTACAAGGCGCTCTTGGGGGGGGCCGCGTTGAACAGGGAAGACGGCCTTCTTTCGCGAGATTCGGGGGGAACGCCGCTGGAAGGAATCGTTACCGTCCCCGCAGGCTCTGCGTGGTTCATCCTCGAGAACCAGGCAAGTCAGGCCGTCGAGATGCACCTGGAGTGTTTAGCGGCGGATTAGTCCTCCAGCGCACCCGGTCTGCCCGTCGGCCACGATTCATTCACGCCTTCCTCGGCACGATGTGCCCCAGGTCGACGCGAGCCGACTCTTGCCCGCGCTGATCCGGTTGTCATATAACCAAGGGAGTTGGCGGAAAGCTACCATTTCGGAACGTTCGGAACGGTCCGCGGCATGTCTTTCAGCGCCGGCGTTGGATGGGTGTCTTCGCCCAGCCCGTTGTTGCCGCGGCCCAGGGCAGACACCGCAGCGCGATGCGGAAGAGGCGGGTCAAGAAAAAAATATCCGTCGCGGGGGTCTGCCGCGACGGGTTATTCGAATCGGCGAGTCGTACGCAAGGGCAGGGCGGTCCCCGGAGGGAGTCGCGCTCTAGACCAGTTCTTTCTTGGCACCGATGAGGGTTCGCAGCCGCTCGGCCAGGAGGGCGGCGTCGAACGGTTTCTTGAAGGTTTCGTTGATGCTCGATCGGTCGAAGCTCGTCGAACTGCCGTCGTCGGGCAACAAGGCGATGAGGATCACTTCCGTGAACTCTGCGTTGCGGCGCAGGTTCTGACAGATCTGCAACGCCTCGGTGCGTCCGATGGAGAAGTCGACGATCATGCAATCCGGGTGGAAGCTTTCCGCCTGGATTCCGGCATCGAAACCACTCGCAGCCACCGCGACCTTGAAGGAACGCTCCGGCGGGAGTTCCCGCTTGATGTTCTCGATCAAGATCTGGTCCTGGGCTACGATCAGGACCTTGGCCATGGCCTCATCTTTGAGGTCGCCCAACGGCATCCCGTGTTCCTTGAGGAACTTGATCAGGTACTCACGGGGAATGCGTCGGTCTTGAGATCCGGGAATACGGTAACCCTTCAGCCGGCCCGAATCGAACCACTTGCTGACGGTGCGGGGGGCCACCTTACAGATCTTGGCGACCTGACCAGTTGTGAAGACCTTCATTGCAG
>CAZFKF010001436.1:0-1820 GCA_964518805.1 uncultured Planctomycetaceae bacterium
GGACTTCCTCCTGTGCCTTCGGCACCCCGATAGCGGAAGCTATCGGGGCCACCCGCCGGCAGAATTACCTGGTTAGCCGCCAGAGGGCTGTCTCCATGGCCACAAGCACAGACATCAATCTGCCGCGTTCTCACGCAGCAAGATTTCCGGATCGTTGCGTCGTGTGCGGCAACGGCAACCCGAAATCGCACCTTCGGCTGATAACGGGCACGCTTGGAAGGTGGACATGGTTGCTTTGGTGGTGGCGAAAACCGTTTGTCGCCAAGGCCCCGGCCTGCAAGGGCTGTGCGTGGAAGCTTCACGGGTTGCGGTTCGTCAGCCTGATTGTGACAACCGCGATTATCATTGCTGCTTTGTGGTTGATCTGGCCGCATTTCAAGGACTCTGTCCCTCGCGGCATTCGAAAATGGGCGATGATGGGTCTCGCGCTCGGGTGCATTCTGCCTCAGGTTGTCTTTGAAGTGTTCTTCGCGAGACCCTTCGACATTACCGCCTATGCGGACAGCGTTGATTATGAATTCACATCGAAGGACTACGCCGTCGACTTCGCAATGTTGAACATCGACGCGACTTGGGTGAAAGTGAATGGCGAGATCATCAACCAGTAACCTGAACCGATGGCGAACAAGGGCGTACACCCGAGCAGCGGATTGGAGCAGTGAGAATCGAGAGTCACTTGGCCGCCGCGGGTGGCACCGAAAGCTCTGCTTTCGGTGTCGCGCAGCGACAAGAGGGGTCGCTTGGTTGCGTGGGCGTGGCGAGGTCAGTTCGGACTTCCTCCTGTGCCTTCGGCACCCCGATAGCGGAAGCTATCGGGGCCACCCGGCGGCGCGGCCCGGTGACGCTTGTCGTTCTGGCTGCCGTGCCGAGACGGCTGAGGCGAGGAGGAGTTTATGTCCATTGAAATACGGCTCGACACCCTATCGGTCTCCGAAAAAGTCCGCCTGTTGGAAAGCGTATGGGACAGTCTTTGCAGCACGCCCGGTGATGTCCGATCGCCGGAGTGGCATCGCGAGGTCCTTGAGACCCGAAAGCGACGCCTTGAAGAGGGCCGAGCGACTGTGTCGCCGTGGAGCGAAGCCAAGGCCCGGCGGCGACTCGAGTAGAGGACGCGCCAGAACTAAGCGGACGGCCAAGATCAACTTCCCGATTCGACCGCCTTCCTCCCTCACCCCCTGCCCCTCTCCCGTCCAACGGGAGAGGGGAGTAATTGTTGGACGCCCGCTAAGGGGACGCGTCATGTGTCCAAGCCCTGGTGGGCCCGCGCTTCGCTTGCCGTCTCGTCATGGTATCACCGGCAGGATCAGGCGGGACGGGTGTTCGGCGTCGTGGTAGACGGTCTGCTGGGCCTTGCGCATCTCGGCGCTAGAGCCCAGCGGTAGCCCGGTGTTCTGATTGCGGACGTAACGCGGGAAATTGCTGCTGGACACCTCCAGCCGGATGCGATGTCCGGCCTTGAACACCATGCTCGTTTCCCAAAGACTGATCGAGAGCGGATAGATCTTACCCGGCTCGATAAGCGTGGGGTGTTCCAGCGAGTCGCGGAACGTCACGCCCCGGATGCCTTCGCAGACGTGGATGGCGCGGCCGTCGGGATGGACGTCGGTCAAGGTGGCCGTGAAATCGGTGTCCACCGCGCTGGAAGCCACGAAGAGCTTCACCTCGACCGGCCCGGTCGCCTCTAGGTCCTTTTCCAGTGGCTCGGTGGTGTAGACCAGCACGTCATCGCGCTCTTGGCGCACGCGGCGGTCTTTCGGCCCCCAGATGTCGGCGTGCGTCGAGATTTGTCCGCCGAGCGTGTAGACCGGATTCTCAGGATC
>CAZFKF010001437.1:0-1820 GCA_964518805.1 uncultured Planctomycetaceae bacterium
CGCAGTCTGGGGGCAATACGATTTCAGGTCGGCCACCGACGGCACGGGAACGGTGGGAGACATGTTCCGCGCACTCTATCAGCGGACCTTTCCCAAACGCCTTCGGCGCGTCCTGGGCGAGTATTACACGCCGGACTGGCTCGTCGAGCAAATGCTCGACGACGTGGGCTATGCGCCCGCGCCAGACGCTCGGCTGCTAGACCCGGCCTGCGGTTCCGGGGCGTTCTTGGTGTCGGCAATCCGCCGCCTGAGGGCCGGATGGCCGGGGCAAGACACTCGCGAAGAGGCCGGCGCCCGCGCCCTTTGCCAGACGATTCTGGCAAACGTCGTGGGCATCGATCTCAACCCCCTGGCGGTTGCCGCAGCAAGGGCGAACTACCTGACGGCCATCGGCGATCTGCTGCCGCACGCCGGACCTGTCGAGATCCCGGTCTACTTGGGCGATTCGATCCTCGGTCGTCACCCCGGACTGAGCGATTTTCAGCACCGCTTCGACTACGTGGTGGGCAACCCACCCTGGATTGCCTGGGATGATCTTCCCAGCGGCGATCGCCAGTCGACCAAGCCGTTGTGGCTGCACTATGGGTTGTTTAGTCTCTCGGGCAACGAGGCGCGGCACGGCGGGGGCAAGAAGGATTTGTCGATGCTCATGATCTACGCCGCCGCCGACCGCTACTTGCGGCCCGCTGGCCGGCTGGCGATGATCCTCACGCAAACGGTCTTTCAGACTCGCGGCGCGGGCGATGGCTTCCGCCGTTTCCGGTTGGGAGAGGCTGGGGAGCACCTCCGCGTCTTGCGGGTCAACGACATGGTGGATGCGAGGCCGTTTGCCGGCGCCGCCAATTGGACAGCGAGTCTGGTGCTGGAAAAAGGGCGTCCAACGTCGTACCCCGTTCCCTACGTGAAGTACGCGGCCGACCGCACTTCTCGCGACTTCGAGGCAGTGCCCATCGACGCCCATCGTCCCACCTCGCCGTGGATGCTCTGGCCCCGCGGCTGGAGTCGCTCGGCTGCCGCTTGGATCGGGCCCGCGGACTACAAAGCTCACCTCGGCGCCAACACCGGCGGGGCCAACGGGGTCTATTGGATGACACTGTGCGACGAAAGCCCCGGGGTGGCGTCCGCTGCTGGACAGGGATCGCCTTCCGTGTCTCCTGTTGCGCCGCCTGGATTGGTGCGAGTGCGCAATATCGCCGATCGCGGAACCGACGTGGTGAGCACGGAGGAGGCGTTCGTCGAGTCGGACCTCCTCTATCCGCTGTTGCGTTGGGGCGACATCGGCCGTTACCGCGCCGTGGCGGCCGCTCACCTGCTGTTGGCCCAGGACCCTCACTCGCGGCGTGGGATTGCGGAATCGGTGATGCAGAATCGCCATCCGATGGCCTATGCGTATCTGACGCAGTTTCGCGGGCTGCTGGAACGCCGGGCGGCCTATCGCCGCTATCAATCACAGGCCGCGTTCTATTCGATGTATGACGTGGGCCCCTACACCCTCGCCCCAGTCAAAGTCGTCTGGCGCCGCATGGATCGTCGGATCAACGCCGCGGTAGTCGAACCGGTCGACGATGTGCGGCTCGGCCCGCGCCCGGTGATCCCACAGGAAACGTGCGTGCTGGTCGCGGTGGATTCGGTGGACGAGGCGCACTATTTGTGCGCCGTTCTGAACAGTGCGATCGCGGGATTCGTGGTATCGTCGCACAGTGTATGCGGCGGAAAGAGCTTTGGCAGCCCCGGAATGCTCGACTATCTGGCAATCCGCCGTTACGACGCAACCCACGCGGTCCATCGCAAAATGAGCCAGGCCAGCCGGCGCGCGCACC
>CAZFKF010001438.1:0-1819 GCA_964518805.1 uncultured Planctomycetaceae bacterium
GAGGGAAGATCGGCGATTGGAAGGAGGAGCCGATGGGGGTTCCTAGTACTCTATTCGTCTCTCTTCTTGCCCATTGTCCCATCTTCCTTTGCGTCTTCGCGCCTTTGCGTGAGACTGACATTCACCACCATTGAAGGAGCACATCCATGTCGCGTCCGATCACGTTGTGCACCGGCCAGTGGGCCGATTTGTCGGACGAGGTTCTCGCTCAGAAGTGCAAGGCCTGGGGTTACGAGGGCCTGGAACTGGCCTGTTGGGGTGACCATTTCGAGGTCCAGAAGGCCTTGAGCGACGACCAGTACTGTCTCAACAAGCGGAAACTGCTGGAGAAGCACAGTCTGCAGGTATTCGCGGTGAGCGCGCATCTCGTCGGTCAGGCTGTGCTGGATGTGATCGACTCGCGACACCAAGCCATCCTGCCGCCGTATGTTTGGGGCGATGGCAATCCGGCAGGCGTGAACCAGCGAGCCGCCGAAGAACTGAAGGCCACGGCCAGGGCCGCGCAGAAATTGGGCGTGGGCATCGTCAACGGTTTTACCGGTTCGAGCATCTGGCCTTTTCTCTACTCCTTCCCGCCGGTCTCGCCGGCCATGATCGACGATGGCTTCAAGCTGCTGGCCGAACGATTCCACCCGATCCTCGACGTGTTCGGCGATTGCGGGGTGAAGTTCGCTCTGGAGGTGCATCCCACCGAGATCGCGTTCGATCTGTACAGCGCCGAGCGCGCTCTCGAGGCCCTGGATCACCGCGAGGAGTTCGGTTTCAACTTCGATCCCAGTCACTTGATCTGGCAAGGGGTCGATCCGGTGGAGTTCATCCGCGCGTTCCCCGACCGGATCTATCACGTCCACATGAAGGACGCCATCGTCAAGCTCAACGGCAAGAGCGGGATCCTGGGCAGCCACCTGAACTTCGGCGATCCGCGGCGCGGCTGGGACTTCCGCTCGCTGGGCCGCGGCGGAGTGAACTTCGAGGAGATCGTCCGGGCCCTGAACGACATCGGCTATCAGGGACCGTTGTCGGTCGAATGGGAAGACAGCGGCATGGATCGCGAGCACGGGGCCAAGGAAGCCTGTGAGTTCGTCAAGCGGGCCGATTTCGAACCCAGTCGCGTGGCCTTCGACGCCGCGTTCGATAAGGAAGAGCAGAAGAAGTAGGATCAGCGGGATTTCCGAAGACTCGCTCGAAGGTCCACAGGATGAAGGATGAAGGACAAGGGATGAGGCCAGGAAGGCGATGCACGCGCCGGTGCCGAAGGTGATGTGTTTCGTCTGTTCCGTGCCCTGCAATCCTCGATCCCTCGTCGTTCATCCTTCATCCGCTTCGCGTGAGCCGTAGTTCACCAACCACAGCAGGAGCACATCACATGTCGCGTCCGGTTACTTTGTGCACGGGCCAATGGGCCGATCTTCCCGTCGAGGTGCTTTCCCAAAAGTGCCAGGCATGGGGCTTCGACGGCCTGGAACTGGCCTGCTGGGGAGACCATTTCGAGGTCCCCAAGGCCATGGCCGACGACACCTACTGCGCCAAGAAGCGGGCGCTGTTGGACAAGTACGGGATGAAGGTCTTTTCGATCTCCAATCATCTTGCGGGCCAAGCGGTGCTCGACATTATCGACGAACGGCACAAGGCGGTCCTTCCGCCCTACGTCTGGGGCGACGGCGATCCGCATGGCGTGAACCAGCGAGCCGCCGAAGAGGTCAAGCAGACGGCCCGGGCGGCCAAGCGACTCGGAGTGAACGTTGTCAACTGCTTCACCGGGTCGAGCATCTGGCACCTGCTCTATTCGTTTCCGCCGGTGACGCCAAAGATGATCGAC
>CAZFKF010001439.1:0-1818 GCA_964518805.1 uncultured Planctomycetaceae bacterium
CCCAATGGCTCCGCCATGGTACATCGGGTGGTTGACGATGATGTCGTAGCCGATTCCGGGATGAACCGTAAACGGTACCCGGCGCCGGTAGGCGCAGCAAGGCACCGAGCAATCCTTGTGAGGGTGGGACACACGGACGACACCCGATCCCAGCTTGAAGGTCTCCATGGTCCACAACAGATCGGCTCGGGCGGCCGCAAGGGGATGGGCCGGAGCCGCGGCGATCTCTCGGCGGAGTTGTTCGGCCGGGGGGAGCTCGATCCCATCTTCGGCGATCATGCGCCCGATCGATTCGCCGAACCCCAGCCCTTGCGCCGCGCCGGCCAACACCGCCAGATTCAGGTACCGACCGGTCTCCTCCCATGCCCCGAAGGTCCCCGCGGGTGCGTTCTCCCGCACAGACTCGCCGGATTGTCCCTGGAAGGCGAACTCCCAGTCGTGGATGATGCCGGCCCCTTGGGTGGCCAGATGCGTGACAAATCCCGCCTCGATAAGCCGGTTCAGCAACGGTCCGGCTCCGTTCTTGATCAGGTGCGCACCGTAAGTAAGCATGATCGACGCTTTGCGCTCGCGAGCGGCAAGCATCGTGCTCGCCAATCGTTCGATCGTCTCGCAAACAGACGAGTCTCCTGGCGATCCCACCCCAGCGGCTTTCGCCGTCTCGACTCCCAGGTCGAGTAGATTGCGACGTTCGGCAAGAGGCAGCACACGTAGCTTCAGTGGATCAATCGCCGGGTAAGACATAACCAGGACTCATACAGGGTTGCCGAGGAAGAGGCCGGATAACTGCTGGAGCCAATCGAACCGCAAAGAGCCGTTGGTGTCAAGCCGTCTGCGGGCAAACGAATGCCTCCGCTCGGCGTGGGTCGGGGGGAAATTTAGGGAACCGTCGGCGTAGCAAGCGGGGGACGGTCTGTGCAGCAGCCGCTCTTTCTGCCGGCACGGCGGCCCTACTCGCCGCTGGCCTTGACCGTGAATTCCAGCGATGATTGGCCGATCTTCTGACCGTGAAGATCCTCGACGGTCAGTTTCAGCGTGTGCCGGCCGCTGTAGATCCGCTTGGGAAGACAGAACAAGTAATTGAGGTAGAAGTCGCGACGCTGATTGCGGCAGTACTCGTCCGTATTGCCAAGCTCCTGCGAGCTGACCCGCTGGCCGCGGGCGTCAAAAATCTCGTAACTGCCGTGAAACCCTGTACGGTATCCCTTGGGAGTCTCCTCGCTCTTGAAGTTCTCGACCTCGGCGTAGAGGATGACTTCCTGGCCGGGCACGAACTCCGTCTTCTCGAACGGAACCAGATCGCCGTAGCCCTTCACTTCCCTGACCAGACTGACGTTTCGGACCACGAGGGGCGCCAACTCGCCCAGCCGGTTGGCCGCGGCGACGAGTTGCTGCCGCGTCTCCGCCGCACGATTCGCCGAATCGGGAATCCGCTCGGTATCCATCCACGTGGCCAGTCCGAAGATCATTTGCGACCAGGAATCCTGCATTGCCGGAGATGCGGGCTGGACAGGACGCAAGGCATCTTCACGGCGCCCGGCGGCAAGGTACAGCAAACGCAAGCGCGCCTGCCGGTTCAATTCCGCCGCTGTTTGCGGCGACTGGCGCGACTCGGACTCCAGGCACTTGATCGCCGCTTCCAGTGGCTCCAACCCCGACTCGGCGTCCCCCGCCGACGACGTGTGCGAAGCCGCAACCACGTCTCCCTTGCCTGAGCCGTCGCGGGAGGACCGTCGAGGGACGGCCTGCGTGGCAACCGTCTTCGCGGTTGCCGGCTTGGCAGTCTCGCGGTCCGTTGCCGGCTGCCGCGGGGCTTCT
>CAZFKF010001440.1:0-1817 GCA_964518805.1 uncultured Planctomycetaceae bacterium
GATCATCAAGCGGTACGAGGACCTGCGGCACTCGGGCAAGGTGCCCGAGTCGGTCAAGGCCGAGTTGCGCGTGCCGGGCCGCGAGTTCGCGCTGGCCGGCGGACTTTCGGGCGGGTGGCAGTTCGCGCCGGTCGATTACGCCAGGCACCGCGTGGACGACGCGGCCGGTCCGTCGAGCCGATGGCGATCCACGAACCCGTTCGCGCGCCAGGCGCTGCGATTGCGGATCGAGGCCCTCATGGCCGCCGCGGCCTACGACTCGCCCGGCAGCGTCGCCGTGGCCGATTTCCATGCGCCGAACGAGTTTTCGGATCGCGCCGGGCAGTCGAACGTGAGCATCGAGCTGAAGCCGTCGCACGAGGTGCTGAAGGCCGGCAAGGCGAGCGGATGCCTCACGGCCACGAGCACCCACCCCGCTCCCACGGCGGCCTGGGCGAAGGTCGAGAAACGCTTCTCGCCACCGTTGAACCTGGGCGCCCAGCAGGCCCTGGGGCTGTGGGTCCACGGCGACGGGCAGGGCCAGGTGCTCAACGTGCAACTGCGTTCGCCCTCGCACATCGTGGCGGGGATCGGCGACCACTACATCCCGATCGATTTCACCGGCTGGCGTTACTTCGAACTGATCGAGCCCGAAGGGGCCCGGCACGCCCAATACCAATGGCCCTATGGCGACATCTACTCGATCTACCGCGAGTCGGTGAGCTTTGCCCACGTCGAGAGTCTGTCGCTGTGGTACAACAACCTCGGTCCGGGCAAGAAAGCGACGTGCTATCTCAGCCCGATTCGAGCCGTGCCGCTGGCGCCGACCCGGCTTCTGCGGCCATCGATCACCGTGGGCGGCGCCACCCTGACCCTGCCGGTCGAGATGGAAAGCGGCCAGTATCTGGAACTCTTGGGTCCGAGCGACTGCAAGCTCTACGGACCTCAGGGCCAGCTCCTGCGCGACGTGAAGCCGGAAGGCGAAGTGCCCGTCCTGGCATCGGGTCCCAACGACGTGGTGTTTCACTGCGGAACCCCGGCGAACCTTCGCGCCCGGGCCTATGTCACCGTGATCACCCAGGGTGAGCCCCTGAAGCTGTAGGCAGAGGGCAGTGCGCAATAGTCGCGCAGCCGCGCAGGGCGGACGGAACGGAGCGACGCCCGCCGAGACAACGATTGCCGGCGGGCCTCGCTTCGTTCGGTTTGTCCTGGGCGATGACATGGCGGCGGCCGCGGTGGAAGGCGGTCCTGCCGTGGGGGCCGAGACGGTGTCCTAGAATTGCGGGAGGACCTGGCCGTCGCGGCGGTCGCCGAGGTTGTTGAACACCGTGGCGTCGATCGTGAAGGAGATGTGCCGGACGGAACCGTCTCCGAGCACGCCGTTGATTCCGCCGGGGTGCACCGAGCCGAAGTGATATCCGACGTCCCATCCGTCCGGCGCGGGATTCGCATTCTGATCGGCAAGCGGCCGCGCGGCGGTCGATCGCATGATGTCGGGATCCCAGCCGTCGGTCCAGCCGCGATCGTCATGCCAATCGCCGGCATCGTAGCTGCCCCGGATCAGCGCCTTTTCGGCGATGACCAGGACGTTCGAGGTTCCGTCCTGGAGGCTGGCGAAATTGGTCTGGCGACCGTAGCCGGAGCGCACGATGGCCCCCTTGTAAGGCCCCTGCGATGCGTCGGGAACATCCGGATCGTGGCCGTACCAGAACTGATCCCATGCCATGGGGCTATCGCCGGGCGTCGCGCCCGCATAGTCCATGAGGGCCCGGTTGCCTTGCGCCATACAGCGGCCGGGAGCGCGGCGCGAAGGGCAGAAGTAAGCCGGGACGGGAGCC
>CAZFKF010001441.1:0-1817 GCA_964518805.1 uncultured Planctomycetaceae bacterium
AGATAACACCGATCGCCGAACGCTTCGCGATAGCGATGGAGGAAAGGGACTGGGGACAGGGGGCTGGAAACTGGGTTCGGGGTTCGGAGTTCAGGGTTCGGGAATGGCGTGGGCTTCCGGGAAGTGGTTCTGTCCATCTGCGATTTGTTATCGATAACTTGATATTCGCAGTCTCCCACCCGACCCCCGAACTCTGGCCCCCGAACTCTGCCCCCCGAACCCTGAACCCCTTCCGCGGTCAGCACGCAGGCCAAAATCCCTTCCGACATCTCCGCCACGTCGGCGAACGTCAGTGAGCACTCGCCTTTTTCCGCGCGACGGCGTCCCCGGGTAATCAGGCTGGCCAGCCGGCCGTACGCCGCCCGATCAGTCGGCAGCAGAACCACCGGCGGGGCATCCTCGGGAGTGATCTCGGCGCCCACGAGCAACTTCAGGCCCGTATCCTTGGCCGCCACGTGCGCACGAACCACACCGGCCAGACTATTGCGGTCCGTAATCGCCAGGGCCGCGTACCCTAGTTCGGCCGCCCGCTCGACCAGTTCGTCCGGATGCGACGCCCCTTCGAGGAACGAGAAATTCGTCTTGGCGTGGAGTTCGGCGTAGGGCATGCGGGAACGGGTTGGGGTCGGAGATTGGAGTTCGGTCCGGCGAAACGAGGAACGGGTAAGGAAACGAAAGAGGTTCGTCCGGGAACACCATCTGCTAACGCTCCCCCTTCTATTCACGCACGACGATGGCCGCCGCCCAGTTGCCGTTTGCAGGAGGGGCAAGCAACGCCTGGCCGCCGATGGCAATATCCTGCCTTGGGCCCCATTCGCCCGAGGCGATGTTGATCCAGTGCGCGACCAGCGGCCCGCGGGCGCCGGACAAATCCACCCGCACCTGGCCGCCGGCAGGGAAGTACACGGCATAGGCGCGGCCCCTGTCGGCGGCCAAGTAGGCTTCGTTGGGCTGCCGGTCCGACAGCAATTCGTTTGCGGGGCGGACCGACCACAACGGGATCTTCGATTCCAGCTTCCGCGCCGCACGAATGGCCGCCACCGCCTTGTCGTTCAGTCCCAATCCGGAATCCGGCCGGTGGAATCGCATCGACGCGGCGCCGGCAAGCAGGTGGCGCCAGAATCGCTCGATGCCGTCCTGGTCGGTGTGCCCGAACTTGTTGCCGGTTGCCCCGTACGTCTTGGTCGTATTCATCGGTCGAGGCTGTTTGGCCAGGTACTTGCGCACGTAGAGGAAGTTGTCCCAGTGCTTCTGCCCCTTATTCTGGTTGTTCTGCGAGACATCGACGAAGTCGTACAGTTCCGGGTGGTCGAACGTCCGTTTGTGCCGTTGGGCCGTCAGATCCCAATCGTCCCACATCTCCGTCACGCAGACTCTCTTGCCTTCCTTGGCGGCCCGGTCCTTGACGAACCGGGCCCAATATCGCCCCCACTCCTCCTCGCCGTTGGTCTCGTTGTCCATGCAGTACAAGACGTGCCCGTAGCAGAGCGTGCTGTCGAGCATCCGGTCGACGAACGCCTTCTGGTAGCGCAGAACCGCTTGGTTGTTACGCTGCTTGGGAGTCGTGAAAAAGAACGGCTGCCGGTTCGCGCCCGGATGGTCGGGATAGCGCGCGGCGAATCCCGACTGCTGATAGGTGTAGTTGACGTTGTTCTTTGGATTGTACGGATGGATCTGCCAGCGGTTCGAGCCGCCGCTGTCGGTGTAGTCGAAACGGTCCCAAATCTCGATCTGCACGAAGATGCCGCGCCGGTGCGTCTCGCGGAGCATGCGATCGAACCTGGTCCAGTATTCGGGGTTCCACGCGCCGAGATCGT
>CAZFKF010001442.1:0-1817 GCA_964518805.1 uncultured Planctomycetaceae bacterium
CGGTGCCCGTCCTCTATGCGATCGCTCAGTGGCTCTCTGAATCGCTGCAGCGCGACCGCGACGAGCCGCTCGACTCGATCTGGTTCGCCTCCGATGCGATCCGTCTCTTGTCTGCCTTCGGCGGGTACGGGTCGGATTCGCCGACAAACGATCCGCCGCCCGACGATGAGCCCGCGAGCAGACTGGTTCCGGGACGCATCTACACGGTGACGGGTTGGATACCGCCCGAAAAGCTCGGAACTACGCTAGTTCATGAGCATCTTCTGTTCGATCCAGCCAGACCGCAAGCGGACGATCAGCCATCGTACGATCCCGGCCACGTCGCAAGCCGCCTTCGGGAACCCTTGATACTGCTGCGCAACAAGGGCTGCCGGACCCTCGTCGATGCAACGCCCGCTGGCCGCGGCCGGAATGTGGCCTTGCTGAGACAGATCTCCGAGGAGTCGGGAGTCCAGGTGCTGACCAACACGGGCTACTACGGCGCCGAGGGAGGACGCTTTCTGCCGCCGCACGCCTTCCGCGAGGACGCCGCCCAATTAGCCGAACGCTGGCTGGAGGAATGCCGCCACGGGATCGACGACACCGACGTTCGGCCCGGCTTCATCAAGATCGCGGTCAACCGCGCGCCGCTTTCCACGATGGACCAGAAGCTGGTGCGAGCTGCTGCTTGGACGCACCTGGAAAGCGGCCTGACCATTGCCTCGCACACGCCTGACGCCCAGGCCGCCACGGAACAGTTGTCGATCCTCGAACGCGAGGGGGTAGACCCCGGCGCTTGGATCTGGGTCCACGCGCAGGCCGAGCCCGATTGGGAACAGATCGTCGTAGCCGCCGAGCGGGGCGCCTGGGTCGAGTTCGACGGTATCGGTCCCGAAACGGTCGCTCGCCACATCGAATTGGTCGTGCTCCTCGCGAGCCGAAAACAGATCGATCGTGTGCTGCTGTCGCAGAACCTCCGCGGCTATCGAGCCGAGGAGCCCCGAGGACAGAAGATCAAGTCCTATTACGCGATCTTCAAGACGTTTATCCCCGAGCTATTCCGGGCACGCTTCGGGATTGAACACGTTGAGCAGTTGATGGTCATCAATCCGATGCAAGCCTTCACCGTCGGCGTGCGACCCCTCCTGAACCTTCAGAGCGGCCAATTCTGAAATCGCGGCATATTCCCCACAGACGCTCGACCGGCCAGCAGCCCGACGGACTCGCGATGTCCGCAGCGTCATTCTGACTCCTGCCCTGCGGACCCCCATTTCACGCCTTTCTCACCGACTTCTAATCGCGGATTGACGCGGGCCGAACAGGTGCGGGTTAGAATCGCAGTTCGAATCGCCACGGTCTCGCCATCCGTTCCAACGGTCCTCCTATGGACACCTCCGTCCAAGCCAACCGACCACGCTGGGTCGCGCAGCCTGTCGAAGTCGCGGATCGGCCGGTGGACGACGCGCGACCTCAGGACGCCGTGGAGGTCTCGGTCGTGATGCCGTGCCTCAACGAGGCGCGCACCGTGGGACGGTGTGTCCGGCAGGCCCAGGCGGCGATGGAGAGGTTGGGGATCGCCGGCGAGGTGCTCGTCGTCGACAACGGTTCGACCGACGACAGCGCCGCAACGGCCCAAGCGGCCGGGGCACGGGTGATTCACGAACGGCGGCGGGGGTACGGCAACGCCCTGCGCCGCGGCTTCCAAGAGGCGTCGGGCCTGTACCTCATCATGGCCGATTGCGACGAGAGCTACGACCTGGGCGACCTCGAGAGATTCCTCGTCCGTCTTCGCGCGGGTGCGGATCTCGTGATGGGCAACCGCCTGGCTGGCGAAATCA
>CAZFKF010001443.1:0-1815 GCA_964518805.1 uncultured Planctomycetaceae bacterium
AGCGGCCTGCAGTTCATGCAGTTCAACAGCCTCTATCAGCTTCTCGCCATGAAGTTGGCCCGCTCGCCTCTCTTGGAAGCGGCCAAGACGTGGATGATGATGCCCGACCTGTTCCACTGGCTGATGACTGGCCAGAAATCGAACGAGTTCACCAACGCGACGACGAGCCAGTTCTACAATCCGCTCACGTCGAATTGGGCCGTCGAGTTGCTGCGGAAGTTCGACCTGCCGACCGAGATCTTGGGGCCCATTTCGCCTCCGGGCACGGATCTGGGGGCACTGCGGCCGAGCGTCGCGGCCGAGACCGGCCTTGGCGCAACGCGCGTCGTGCTGCCGGGCACCCACGACACGGCGAGCGCCGTCATGGCCGTTCCCGCGGCGAGCCGGCCGGGCCAGCGACCCGACTGGTGCTACATCAGCCTGGGCACTTGGGCCCTTCTGGGCATCGAATCGCCGCAGCCGGTGGTCAACGACAAGGTCCTCGAGTTGAACTTCACGAACGAGGGCGGCGTGGGGAATACCTACCGGGTGCTGAAGAACATCTGCGGGCTGTGGCTGGTGCAGGAGTGCCGCCGGGTGTGGAATCAGGCGGGACGCAATTGGGGCTGGGAGGACTTGAACCAGCTCTCGGCCGCGGCCAAGCCCTTGGTCTCGTTCATCGACCCCGACGCCCACGATTTCCTCGCCCCGGACGACATGCCGGAGGCCATCCGGCGGTTCTGCGCCAAGACCGGCCAGACGGTTCCCGCCAATGAAGGCGCCGTGTTGCGCTGCGCCATCGAGAGTCTCGCCATGAAGATCCGTTACGTCATGGGGATGTGCGAAGACCTGGCGGGCGGGCGGATCGAGACGATCCACATCGTGGGCGGCGGAACCAAGAACCGCCAGCTCTGCCAGGCCGCCGCCGACGCCTGCGGCCGCCGCGTGGTGGCCGGCCCGGTCCAGGCCACCGCCACCGGCAACCTCATGATGCAGGCTGTCGCGGCGGGCGACGTCGCCAGCATCGCCGAGGCCCGCGAAGTCATCCGCAACAGCTTCGCCGTCGACGAATACCTCCCGCACAACGCCGCAGCCTGGGACGAGGCGTTTGGGAAGTTTGCGAAGTTGGTCGGCGGTGGACGATAAAAGGTAGACAGTAGACGGAAGGCAGCCTACTGCATACTGCCCACTCACCAGGAGCACTAACCAATGATCAACGTCGGAATTGCCGGGATCGGGTTCATGGGGATGATTCACTACTTGGCTTACCAGAAGCTCAAGGGAGTGCGGGTCCGCGCCATCTGCGAGCAGGACCCTGGCCGCTTGGCCGGAGACTGGCGGACTATCAAGGGCAACTTTGGACCGCCGGGCCAGGTCATGGACCTGAAAGGGGTCGCGCGCTACTCGAACCTGGAAGACCTCTATGCCGATCGCGGCCTCGATGTGATCGACGTGTGCCTGCCGCCTTCGCTGCATCCCCAGGTGGCCGTCGGCGCCCTCAAGGCGGGCCATCACGTCTTCTGCGAAAAGCCGATCGCCCTGAATCCGGCCGATGCCGACCGCATGGTCAAGGCGGCCCAGAAGGCCGGCAAGCTCCTTCTGATCGGCCACGTGCTTCCCTTTTTCCCTGAGTACCGCTTTGCGTACCAGACGGTCGCCTCGGGCAAGTACGGCAAGCTGCTTGGCGGGTATTTCAAGCGGGTCATCTCCGACCCGATCTGGATCCGCGATTTCTACAGCCCCAACACGTGCGGCGGCCCGATGATCGACCTGCCCATCCACGACGCCCACTTCATCCGGTTGCTTTTCGGCATGCCGCAGGCGGTGCGCACGGTC
>CAZFKF010001444.1:0-1813 GCA_964518805.1 uncultured Planctomycetaceae bacterium
GCTTTCCGCCTCCGATCGCCCGATTGAATTCACCCGGCAGATGGCGGAAGAATCGGTGCAGCGAAAAGCGGTGCAATACGACCGCGACGGGGACTCCCATTACGACGCAATCAGCGCCCTGATCAAGAGCATCCGCGGCAGCGATCCCGATGCGTCGCTCTACTGGCTGGCCCGCATGCTGGAAGGGGGCGAAGATGTGCGATTCCTCGCCCGTCGCCTTGTCATCCTGGCCAGCGAAGACGTGGGCAACGCCGATCCTAGCGCGTTGCCGCTTGCCGTGGCAACCGCACACGCGTGTGAGTTGGTCGGCCTTCCGGAGTGCCAACTCAACCTTGCTCAAGCCGTCATCTATTTGGCGTGCGCGCCCAAGTCGAACGCCGCGACGGTGGGGATCGGCGAGGCGAGGGCTGACGTTCGCGAGGGCCGACTCCTGCCGGTTCCCGTGCATCTGCGCGATTCGCATTACGCCGGTGCCGAGCGTTTGGGGCACGGCCGAGGCTATCGGTATGCACATGACCAACCTGGCGGTGTGGCCGAGCAAGACTACCTCGGCGTGGAGCGGCAGTACTATCGGCCGACCGACCGAGGCTTTGAACGTGACCTGACAGACCGGTTGGCTGCTCTCCGCAAGTGACTGCATTCGAGCCCCCAGGATGGTCCGCTGCCATCCTGATAAAGGTAGTTGTTGCTCCATTATCAAGAGGGGTTCAGCTCGACCTACCGAGCTGCGTGTCCGGTGATTCCTCCGCCTTGCTCTTCTCCTATTCTTCCCATTCTTCTCTGTCGTCCATGGACTTACGACTGGGCAGAGCCGCGTGATCTCCGACCCTTCCACTCCCCTCGCGAGTCTGGGCTGCACGAACCTTGCATGTATCGCAGATTCGCCATATTGCGTCATCGGTTTGTCCCGCAAGCTCGGCAAAAACGCTACAGCCGGCATTGTAGGAGGACGATGACACAGGAGGACCGCGTCTTCGTCGAGGGGGGTGTCAGGGTATGGTCAGGTTCCCGGGGCTGGTTGTCGCCGGGCTCGTGTGCGTTGGGACGCTAACGGGTTGCGTTTCAACGCGATCGAGTCCCTCAAATCCGGTTCGAGCCCGGGATGCCGTCGGCCCCGTAGCCCTGCCCTCGATCGGCCAGCCAACTCGGATCACATTGGCCACACTGTCCCTCCCCTCCCACCAAGAAGTCGAGAAATCGCTCCAGGGCAACAAGGAAGTAACCGGATATCGCCTTCTGGTCGAGTCGCAGTGCCAGTGTCTGGCCGCGGCCGAGTCCACCTTGGGCAACCTTCTGAGTTCGGAACGCGACTCGGTCCTCGCCGGCACGGTGGGCAGGTACGATCGCCACACCAACGCCCGCTCGGTATTGGCCGAAGTGCTGAGCCTTCGGTCAGTCGACGAGCGAAACCGTTCGGCGGGCGCGGCCATGGAGGCCTATTACCGACTGGCGGGCGCGTACTTCGGGCGGGACCAAATCGATCGATCGTTGGAGGATGTCCGCCGCTCGATCCAAGATTACCGAAAGGCCAAAGAAACCGGCCTGTCGATTCCCGGCGACGAGGCGAAATTGCTGGCCCAAGAGGCTGAGTTGGCCGACCGTAGGGTTCAAGTCGAGGGGGCCATTCGCGAGGCGGACTCGAGACTGTGCCAACTGCTCGGTCTCGAGCACGACCCGAGCCAGCCGCTTTGGCCCGGCGCAGAAATGACCGTCGCCCTGGCTCCGATTGACGTTGAGGCTGCAGTCGCCGAGGGACTGCGTATGCGTCCCGATCTGGCGGAGTTGATCGTACTTCGCGACAATCTCCACGGGC
>CAZFKF010001445.1:0-1812 GCA_964518805.1 uncultured Planctomycetaceae bacterium
GAGGGCCCTGCTGGCCGCCTTTCCCGACCGCCTGGCCCGGCGAACGAGTCCCGGCAGCCGGTTCGGCAAACTGGTGGGCGGACGCGGCGTGCGTTTGGCGTCGTCTAGCGCGGTCCGAGACGCGATGCTGTTTCTGGCCGTGGAAGTCGACCGCGGAACGTCGGAGGCCCTGGTCTGGAAGGCTGCGGCGATTCGGCGCGATTGGCTTCCGACCGAGCACCTGGCCCTTCGCACCGAGGTTGAATTCGACCATGAATGCCGGCGCGTGATTGCCCGGCGGCGAGTGTATTGGGAAGACTTGCTGCTGGAGGAAACGCCCGAGGCATTGTCCGACAACGACGAAGCCGCGCGAATCCTCGCCGCGGCGGCAGCCGAGTCGCTGGATGACGTCTTCCCCTGGGACGATTCGGCGACGATGGACTACGTCAACCGGGTTCGCTCGCTAGCCTTGTGGATGCCGGAACTGGGACTGCCGAACCTGGATGAACAGGGACTGGGAACGTTGTTGCCGGCGATGGCGCACGGCCGTCGGTCGTTCGAGGAACTGCGCAAGGCCCCGTGGCTCCCGGCCATTCGAGGACTGCTCACGCCGGAACAAGGGCAGGCCGTCGAGCGCGAGGCGCCGGCGCGGATCGAGGTGCCCAGCGGCAGTTCGATCAAGTTGCACTATGAACCGGGCAAGGCGCCGGTGCTGGCCGTGCGCATCCAGGAGATCTTCGGCCTGCTGGAAACGCCGCGCGTGGCCCGAGGACGTGTGGCGGTGCTGCTGAATTTGCTGGCGCCCAACATGCGTGCGCAGCAGGTCACGGACGATTTGGCCAGTTTCTGGAAGAACACCTACCAACAGGTCCGCAAGGACCTCAGGCGCCGTTATCCCAAGCACGCCTGGCCGGAAGATCCATACCAGGCCACGGCCGAACGCCGACCAACGGGGAAACGCCGCCCTTCGCTTTAGTCTGTATATTGCGGAAGCGCGGACAAGAGGTAGGGTGGGACAAGCGGAGCGCAGTCCCACCAATAACATGCGAGAATTCCGGTGGGACTGCGCTCCGCTTGTCCCACCCTACACTTTCCGCAACAGGAACTCCTTCGCCCACGCGTTGAGACCCGCCCAGGGGGACAGTCGCACTTTTCAGGCAGCCTTTCAATACTCGGGCGGCAAAGCGAAGGCCTGGGCGAGGCTTTCGCCGAGCGAGACAAGCCAGCGATGTCCGTCGGAATCCAAGACCACGTCGTCCCCTGCGATTTCGACCACCTTGCCGGTGAACAGCCCTACCTGGAGGTTGTCGCCCGGCTTAAGCTTGACCACCTTATCTTCGATTCGCAGCGTGAACCACGCCTCGGGCCGTCCGTCGACGTACTGGATCGCGGTCAGGAAGGCGTGATCGATGGGATCGGCGATGCCCGTCGCGCCGAACAGGTTTCGCCGCGAGATGACGGCGTAGTCCGCGGGCTTCTCATAGGCCAGCCGGTCCGACGGCGTCGGGCTGAGTTGATCCTTCTCTTCCTTCAAGGGAAGGACGAGGGCCTCGATGACCAGCGACAAGTCCAACTGGCCGGCGCTGGCCAGCGGCGTAATCGCCAGCGAGTGGACCTGGTGCAGATAGCCGGCGCTATAGAACGCGTAAAGGAACCGCGTGAGTTGTTCCAGGGTGCCGCGTCCCTGCACGGTGAACGTGATCGACTCGTACAGCCCTCGGCGACTGACCGGCTCGCCGGCCTCGACGTTCCGATTGGCCAGGCCGACCTTGCCCACCAACTGCAAGAGCCACGCCCGGTAGAGCGAACGAGCGACTTGGGGATTCGTGGGCA
>CAZFKF010001446.1:0-1809 GCA_964518805.1 uncultured Planctomycetaceae bacterium
GACCGAGCCGGTGGAAGTGGACGACGAGATTCGACAACAAATCTACCAACTGCCTGAGGCGTTGGCCCTGCAAACGGACGACGAGCCGTCCTTGCCCGTAGAGGACGTGCCGCCCATCCCCCCGCCGCCGCCCATCCTGCCGGCCGAACAACTCCCGCCGCTGGAGAAGATATCGAGGACGCCTGAGTACCTGCGCTCGAACCGCCGGACTCGCCGCAGGACTTGGGGCTTGGCGGTGGCTGCGGGGCTGGCGGCTCTCGTGATTGCGGCGCTGTTGATTCCATGGGACGACAACGGCAGCGTTCTGTCCAGGATCGTGGCATGGCGGACGTTGGAAACGGACGAGGAGAGCGGCGCTGTCCCCGCAGAGCCGTCCGAGCGTGCCACGTCCTCCGCTGCCGCCAATCCGAACGTGCCGGCAGGAACCTCACCGGCTGCGTCAAAGACGGTTGAACCGCCGCAGGGGACCACACAGCCCAACGTCCCTCCGTCGCCAGATGCGGCAAAGGCCGGACAAGCACCACCGCTGCCGCCCGCGCCTCCAAAGGCTAGTCTGCCTGCGGACGTCGTTGAAGGCCAACCCAAGGCCCCCGCGTCGCCCGATAACATCGCGCGCAACTCGATGCTCCCGGAGCCCCCGGGATCTGCGCGAGCCAACCCCGCGCCGGCCGCCCCTCGCGCGATGGGCGAGGAAGCGGTGCCACCGCCATCCAAGGATGGACCTCGGCCCGCAGCGTCCGGAAGCGTCCAGGCGGGAATGATGGCGTCAAGCAAGCAGTTGCTCTTGCGTCTGAATCCTCGGGGCGCCTGGCAGCGAGTACCCGACGAAGCGGCTCTTTCGACGGGCGATCGACTGCTTTCCCTGCCGGCGTTTCGGCCGCGGTTGGCCCTGGCAGGCCGGGTCGCTGTCGAGGTGGTGGACGCCACGGAACTGACGCTCTTGGCCCCGGTTGCCAACGGGCCGTTCGGAGTCTCCATCGAGTTCGGACGGATTCTGGCAAAGGCGGACGAAGCCACCGGGGCAGCCCTGCGGGTAGTGGCAGGGGAACGATCCGGCGTGTGCCGATTCCTCGACGGGGACTCGATCGCGGCGATCGACGTTAGTCGTTCGGAAACAGGCGCAGGAGATCCGGAGACTCAACCTGGCCCTTGGGTCGTCGATCTCTACGTGGTTTCCGGGAGAGTCGTCTGGCGCTACGACCAGGCGAATAAGGAGATCGAATTGAAGGCCCCGACCCGCCTCAGCGTGTCGGACCAGCCGATGAAGGTGGACTCGCTTCAGCACGTGCCCCCCTGGGTTTCGGGCGATGCGGCCAGCCCCCTGGACCAGCGAGGCGCAGCCGTGCTGGAACGAGAAATTGCCCTGGGACGTGCGCCGCTGCTCGGGTTGCGCGAGTTGAGCGGCGACCCGAAACGAGAGGTTCGCTGGCTCGCGGTGCGGAGCCTGAGTCTCGTGGAAGACTATCAGCCCCTGCTCGCCGCCCTGGACAACGCAGACCAGGCCCGCTTCTGGTCCGATCAAATCGAGCAGCTTCGCATGGCCGTGTTCCGCGGTCCGCAGTCCGCGGCTGCCGTGCGTAAGGCGATGGAGCAGCAATACGGGCCGCAAGGGGCGGAACTGTACGAGCTGCTATGGAAGTATCGGGCCGACAGTCTGCAACCCGACGACGTCAATCGCCTCGTGGACTATCTTGGCCATGGGGCTCTCGCCTTCCGGGTCGTCAGTTTCTGGAATCTGAAGAATCTCTACGGCAAAAGGACACTCTACTACCGCCCCGACGACCCAGCCGGGAAGCGATTGGCGGCGAT
>CAZFKF010001447.1:0-1805 GCA_964518805.1 uncultured Planctomycetaceae bacterium
CAGTTCGGCCCGCTCGCGCTCTGGGATGATCGGCCGCGTGTCGCCCTTGAGGCGGCGGACCGAGGCGTCGGAGTTGACGCCCACGATGAGCATATCGCCCAGCGATCGGGCCGCCTCCAAGGCCCGTACGTGCCCCACATGGATCAGGTCGAAGCAGCCGTTGGTGAAGACCACGGTCTTTCCGCGGCGTTCGCTTTCGAGGCGTTCGGCCAGCCGTTCACGCGGCAGCACGGCGTGACACGCCGGTTGGATCTGCATGGGATCGGACCTCCGCAAGGTTGGCGTCCAGGAAGCGGCGGATCTCGTCGAGTTCGACCGCCGCCGTGCCCGCCTTGGTGACCTTGATGTTCCCCGCGACGTTGCCCAGGGCCGCGGCTTCGGCGCAGTCTGCGCCGGCGGCCAGACTCAGGACGGCGGCGGTGATCACCGCGTCGCCCGCGCCGACCACGTCGAACACTTCCACGCGACGCGCCGGGATACGCACCGGCCCGGCCTCGGGCATGAAGAGCACCAACCCGTCGCCGCCCCGCGTTACCAGGAGGCCGCCGCAATCGAGTCGCTCGCGAAGCCGGCTGCCGCACCGAATCAGGGCCGCTTCGCCGGCAATCGTTTCATGCTCGGCCCGCTCCAACTCCTGGAGATTCAGCGTCACGAGCGTGGCGCCGTGGAACGGCTCCACGCGAGGCGGTTTGAGATTCGCCGTTACCGGCTTGCGGCGGTCCCGCGCCGAGCGGATCACCGCCGCGATCAAGCGGTCTGAAAGCACGCCCTTGGCGTAATCCGAAAGGATGATCGCGTCTGCTGTAGGCATCTCCGATTCGATCACGCCCAGGAGTCGGTCCACGGTCTCTCGGGGCACCTCCTCACGAGTCTCCCGGTCCACACGCACAACCTGTTGGTTCTGGGCTACAATGCGAGTCTTGAGAGTCGTGGGTCGGCCGGCTTCGGTCAGCACTCCCTGCGTGTCGCAGCCGCCGGCGCGGAGCTTCTCCCGGAGCGTCACGCCGCTGGAATCGCTGCCCACCACGCCGGCCACCGACACCGCAGCGCCCAGGTGCCGGGCATAGTTGGCCACGTTGGCCGCGCCGCCCAGACTGTAAGTGGTGTTTCGCACCTCGACGACCAGGACCGGGGCTTCGGGCGAGACTCGGCCGGCATGGCCCCAGATATACTCGTCCAACATCAGGTCGCCGACCACGAGGATCTTCAGGCCCACGAAGCGGTCGAGCAACGTTTCCAGGCGTTCGCGCCGCATGTCGCCGGGTGAGGCGTGATGGGGTTCGCTGGCGTGCGTCATCGATCAGCAATCCTCCGTCGCTACGGCGCTGCCGATCCGCGGGATCATGGGCTCGGGCGTGAGATCGCACTCGGGATAGCGCGACGGCATCTACTCCTCCAAGGCACGCTCGACCAGTTCGCAGACGATGTGGGCGATCGTCATGTGGCACTCTTGCACCCGCGCCGTGACGCGGGAAGGCACCGCCAGCACCAGGTCGGCGACATCGCCGCGGTCGGTGCCGGCTGCGCCGGTGAGGGCCACGGTGCGGGCCCCCTTGCGTTTGGCCGCCGACAGGCCCGCGAGCACGTTGGGCGACTTGCCGCTGGTGGTGAATCCGACCGCCAAGTCGTTCGGCGCGGTCCACCCCTCCACTTGGCGAGAAAAGACGGCCTCGAAGCCGTAGTCGTTGCCGATCGCCGTGACGACGGCCGGCTCCAAGAGAGCGATCGCAGGTAGGCTGCGACGTTCGCGCAGGAAACGACCCACCAACTCGCCCGCCACGTGCGCCGCATCGCACGCCGAGCCG
>CAZFKF010001448.1:0-1803 GCA_964518805.1 uncultured Planctomycetaceae bacterium
CAGCCGATGCACCGGCTGAGGTTCAACCCGTACACGAACTCAACCCCGTCCAGCGGCGGCGGGTCGGCTACGGTCAACGTGGTGTGGTATCGCTTCTCGACCTCTTGCCGGATCCGGGCGAAGACCTGCTGTTTGTCCTCCGGCGTCATCTCCTTGTAGTGCTTCTGGAAGAACTCCTGCCAGGATGGAATCGAGTCGCCGGTCAGGTGCCTCAGCGGCGAAACGGCCGCCGTTACCGCGGCAGCGCCGGCCAAAGCGGCGATGCCCTTGGTAAGGAACCCGCGGCGTGAGACGTCGGGTGGGCCGTTTGGGGAGGATTCCGAAGGCGTTGGGCGCGACGGTGTCTCGACCATGGTTCAGCCCCCCTCCGCCGTGCTTGAGGCCTGTGGGTGATCGCTGATCCGGAGTGGATCGTGGCCCTCGTCGTGCGGGCCGAAGTCCTGCGGACCCATGCGGAGTGTGTTTGGGCCGGGGGCGGGGGCCATCGGGGCAAACGGCGGAGAGTGCGGGTCGTGGCATTCGATGCACCGCCGCCGCGTCTGCGGTCCCTGCTTCGTGTCCCAGTAGCCGTTGGTGCGCCCGTGCGCCCCGTGCTGCCAGTCGCGGTACACCGGCCCGTGGCACTTGGCACAGAGCAACTGCGGCTGATCCCAAGCGATGGCGTTGCCGTAGTCGTCGACGAATGCGTCGCGGTTGGTGCGGTGATGGCAGTTGAAACAGCGCGTGTTGATGCCGTGCCGCAGGACGATCTCGCGATGCTGGGTGAGCGTGCGCTGCGTTTCTTCGGGTGATGGAATGATCTTGTGACAGTCGCTGCAGCGGTAGGTGAACACACCCTGCTCGTACAACGGGCGCATCCGAGGGCGGCGCACGGGCGTGGTGTCCGTGGCCCACGCCGGGACCGGCGCGGGCGTGGCCAGCGGCGGCTTGAACGTCCACCCGCCGAACGCCAACACGGCCGCAAATCCCAGCAGGGCGGCGGGCGCCCAGAAAGCTGCTGATCTGGCCGGCGGCAATCCAAGGAGAACCTTCATGATTCCGATGCGGTTCCGTGGAGTTGGTGCCCGAGACAAGATGTCCGCGCCGCCATGCTACCCCGACGACGAGCGCGACGGAAGTACTGGGGCACAGTTCCGTCGCCCTGAAGCCCAAGGAAGGCGTCCTGCGCGATCGAAGCTCGCCGCGCAGGACGCCCCCGGCAATCAGTTTTCCCGCGTCAGTCCGCGTGCCAACTCAGCCCGCCATGGCCACCGCCAAATCGTCGACGGCGCTGCGGCCGGTCAGTCGCAGATCGAACTTCTCCTGGAGGACCTTGAAGACGTTCGGGGAGACGAAGGCGGGCGGCTTGGGGCCGATCGTGATCTTCTTCACACCCAAGGCCAGCAGGGTGAGCAGCACGGCCACGGCCTTCTGCTCGAACCAGGAGACGACCAGCGTGAGCGGCAGATCGTTGACCGAGCAGCCAAACGCCTCGGCCAATCCGACCGCGACCTTGATGGCCCCGTAGGCGTTGTTGCATTGACCCATGTCCAGCAGGCGCGGCAGGCCCAAGAGCGTGCCGTAGTCGTGGTTGCGGATGCGGAACTTGCCGCAGCCCAGCGTGAGGATGAACGAATCGGGCGGGGTGGCCTGGGCGTAGTCGCTGAAGTAATTGCGACCGGGTTTGGCGCCGTCGCAGCCGCCGATGACGAAGAACCGGCTGATCTTGCCCGCCTTGACCGCATCGACGATCGTGCCGGCCAGGCTCAAAATGACGTTCTGATGGAAGCCAATCGTCGAAGTGCCCGCCGGCGCCTCGGGCAG
>CAZFKF010001449.1:0-1803 GCA_964518805.1 uncultured Planctomycetaceae bacterium
CTTCTTCTGGGCTTCCTTGCTCGGGAAGGCGACGATATAGATGAGCGTGTTCTGGGCGTCGGGGCCTTCGGCCGGAGTCCAGAAACCGACCAACTCAATTCCGTGCTTTTTGAACAGCCGGCAGGTGTGTTCGCGGAAACGCTTGTGCAGGGCGTCGAGCTTCCCGGGATAGGTGACGTAGGTCCGCAACTCGAAGACGCGCCCTTTTTCGGCGTCGCAATCGGCCGCCCCGGCCGCGCTCCAAATCGCCGCCGCAACTGCAACCAGAAGACCAACGAACACGGAACTCGACAGGATTCTCCTCATGTCATACTCCCTGAAGTGGCGTGATAGAACGATTGTCCGTAAGAGACCACACTCGATTCCTACGGTCATGTCCCCTCGGTCCGGAAGGGCCGCCCACCGAGTGGTCTCTGCCCAGCTCGAATCTATACCCTCCCGACGCTGCTTCGCTCCTATTGGATCTCCGGCATGGCAACCGGTTCGCCGCGGAGTTGCCGGGCCTGGTCGGCTGGATTATTGATGCCGTAGAAGATGGCGTTCAGGTCGATCCACGCGGCCAGGCGGCGGAAATCGTCGGCGGTCAGACGCACGTCGTAGTGGCCTTTGCGCAACAGCTTCAGCAGCCGGCTGCCCCGCGCCCCGTACATGCCGCCGGGGGGCGAAACCTGGATCTGATTGCGTCCGCCGTAACGCGGCACGAGGGCCTCGGCGGCGTTGGTGGGATTGGTGCCCACGTGCCAGAAGTCGCGGTCGCCGCACAGCGAAACGTAGGACTTCGTATAGCTGCCGCTGGGGGTCCGCGTCAGGTCGATCTTGCCTTCGGTCTTCTCGCCGCCGTGGCACCGAACGCAATGCTTATCGAGCACGGGCTGGACCATCTCGACGAACGAAAACGGCCTTCCGCCCAGCGGTCCGGGATCGATCGGCAAGGCTGCATGCCCGATCGTGGTCGCCGCCACCGCGGCGCGGACCGGGGCCGACATGCGCGGCTCATGGCAACCCACGCAGGCCACGCGTTCGCCCGGCTGCACGTAGGTGATCGATCGCATCGTCTGAAAGGCCATCCCGTCGGCGTCGAGGGCCTGGAACAGGAGCGGCCGCTGCGCCGGCACGGTGAATCGCACGGAGCCATCGGGCGCCACCGGCACCGTGCCCAGGATCGCCCGGCCGTTCTCCTCGGCGGCCATCCCGATCGGCGGGCTGTTGGCCACCACGGTCGTTTTGGGGAAGATTTGCACGATCCGCAGTTCCTTGATGCTCCCGCGCGGGATGTTGCCCAGTCCTTGATACACATCCGCAAGGACCATCTCGCCGGTGGGCGGTGCGCGGCGCGGCAAACTGCTGGGCAGGGCCGGCGGCATCGTCCGCGGCGCGAGCGGACAGGGATTCGTGCTGCCGATCTCGGGGTCGCGGTAGATCAACTCGCGGTTGCCCCACTTATCCAGAAGATAGATCCCCACCGCGTTGGCCGCGTTCGCGCCCGGCTCCCAGATTAGCGGCGTCGGGCTGTAGCCCACCAGGAAATACTTCTCCGACAACGGCCACGGGGCCTCGTAGTACTCGGGGATGTCCCCGCTCTCGGCCTCGGGAAAGGGAATCTCCGGCGTGATCCGCGCGATCGCCGCATGGCCGTCGCGGGCCACCAGGGGATCGACGATGGCAATCGAGCCGGCCGTGATCGAATGGTGCGCCGACGCCGTGAACACGATCTTCCCCGAACCCGGGATCGGCTGCATTTGGAAGGTGCAGTGCGGCGACGGCGTGGCGTTGCCCCACACGGCCTGCGGGTTGGAGCCGTCG
>CAZFKF010001450.1:0-1803 GCA_964518805.1 uncultured Planctomycetaceae bacterium
CCGGTGGCTTCCAGGAGTTTCATGCGGTAAACCGTCAGGTACTTCCCCGGAGGCAATTCGTCGTAGGGGCCGAAGACGAGGAACGACGGTTTATCTCGTGCGGGTCGCGCCACCCACGTTCGTTGATTGCCCGCCGCCGCGTCGGCTTCTTCCGATCCACCTTCATGGGACATGGTCTCGGCTTCGTATTCGCTCACCCTGGCAAAGTTCGCTTGGGGAACCTCACCGGAGGCCGTCAGTTCTGCCGAGAGGGACTTGGGCAGCGGAGCGAATTTCCATTCGAGGGCGTCGGGGGTGCGGTTGTGCTGTTCGACGAGTGCCGGCACGTGCTCCTCCGGCTCGCACACGTCGGCCCCGGCGAGTCCCACGCGGTCGTGGAAGGGGCACTGCCGCCCAAGCGAATCGAAGCGTCCTTTCATCCAGCGCGAGAAGGCAGACCGCGTCTGGGGAGAGCCGTAGGCGTGCGCGTAGCCCTGCGGGAGCCAGAATGCCGGAATGCGCGAGCCGTCGATCCCTTCCCAGAGGAACTCCGATGGCGTGTCCATGTCCGGCACGCCGCGGAAGAACCAGAACGACTTGTAGCCGCCCAGCTTCAGCAACTGCGGCATCTGCGGATGGTGGCCGAACGTGTCGAGCTGCCAGCCCGTGGTGACGTCGACGCCAAGCTTCTCGCGGAAGAACCCCTTGCCATACAGGATCTGCCGGACGAACGACTCGCCGCTGGGCATGTTGACGTCGGGCATGACGTCCGTGCCGCCGACGATGGCCAGGCGACCCTCGGCGATGTATTTCCGCATGGCCGCCTCTTCCTCTGGGAAGCGTTCGAGGAACGGCTTCACGTAGCACGCCTGGTCGAGCGTGAAGCGGTAGCTCGGATCGGCCTTGAGCATCTTCAAAGCGCGGAGGATGTTCGACAACCCCGTCTCCAGGTAATCCTCGCGCGTGATGAACACAGCCCCTTCCCAGTGCGTGTGGGGGAGAAACCAAAGAATATCCTTCTTAGTCCCGGACGTCGCGCCCGAGGGCTCGGCGCCCGCCGCCAGCGCACACAGGCCGATCGCGCCGAGAGCCAAGGTTGCCGCGATAAGCGGAAGCGGTTTCGAGTACGTCATACGGAGACTCCTAGAGGTTTTCATGCGGAACAAGGGGCATCGCCCAGACGCCGTTGGGGCGATTCTACCGGCTGGTCCAGCGGACCGCCATACACGCCCCCTCGTGCGTGCCGCGATGCCTTGCCCTGCGGAACGGGCGGTGGTATTCTGGCGATGGTGGCTCGCCGTTCGCTCGCCGCGGCTCCGATCGTTCGCCCCCAAGGGGGAAGCTCGCGATGACACACCAGTCTCCTTCGCCAGGCGCGCCCGTCGATCCCCGCGCGGCGAGCGGCCCGTCGGCCGCCGGTTCCGCGGCTCCTTCACTACCACCCCTCGACGCAACGACGGCGGACGCCACTACGTCGCGGCCCGTCTGGGCGGACTACTCAGAGACGGCTCCGCGACCGGCCCCGGTTTGGCACGCCCCGCCCGGGGCTTGGGCTCGATGGTCCTCGTCGAGTTCCCAGCGCGGCGTTCTGCGGTGGCGAGAACTCGTCTGCGTCGCCCTGCTGGTGGCGCTCGCGGACCTGACGCTGTACCGTGGCCATGGGTTTACCGGCTGCGCGGCCCTATTGGCCCTCGCCCCCGGCTTGCTGCTGGCCGGGAGCCCTGCCCCGAAACTGCACGAGGGCTTTTGGATCCTCGCCGGAATGCTCCTGCTGTTGGCGGCCCGAATGGTCTGGCTCGGGTCCGCGCTGGAGACGGCCGTAGG
>CAZFKF010001451.1:0-1801 GCA_964518805.1 uncultured Planctomycetaceae bacterium
TTCCGTAGTGTCGTTTCGTCGCACCGGGCCAGTCGCCGGTCTTCATGCCGTCTTCCAGGTACTTCACGAAGTGCCGCCGGCCTCCTTGCTGGACGAGAAAATCGACGACGGATTGCCCTTGGGCGTAAAGAGGCATCACGTCCGGCGGATACTCGGTCATGGCGAACATCTGGTTGAACGCGATGCCGCGGCCGGTTTGCAGGAAGCGGATCAGCATTCTCTGATGCTTGGCCCGTTCCGAGACGTTCTCGACGTTCGTGGCCCCGCCCTCGTCCGCCCAGCGGGGCACCGGGGCGCGGAAGTGGCTGGCGAAGATCATGTGCGTGATTTCGTGCGGAAGCACGGAATCGAGCACCCGTTCGGCCGAGCCCTGGATGTCCATGCGCCAGCCGTAGACCTCGCCGTGGTCGAAAAGGAAGGTGGTCGCCCCGCCGGCCCCGAGTTGCGGGCCGACGTGGACCGTCATCACGCACGGCTGCGACCAGTTGGGCATGGCCTCACCCGTCCATTCGATCGCCAGATCGTGGCGATACTTCTCCGCCGCCTTGCCGAATGCCTCGGCCAACTGGGAATCGGCCGTTTGCACGATGTAGTTTGGGGTCCGATAGCTGGCCCCCATGAGCACCGTAAGCAGGGCGGCCAGAATCGCAGCGCGGGCGGGGCGAGCGTCCATGCTCTTCAGTCTCCTCTGGGATGAGGCAGTGCGGCCGCTTCCATGCGGACGGACGGGTTGCAGGGTCGGATGAGTCTACCCGAGCTGACCAGAACAGCATAGACCGAATTCTCTGACCCCTCGGGGAATCCTTACGGCTCCAATCGCGTTATTGCACAATGACTTGCGAGAATCCGCGGCCCGTTCTTCGGGACTTCCAATTTGGCTCGCGCATTCGGCCATGCCGAGGAAGGCATCCCCAAGAGGTACGCCGCTCCACCACTGTCGGTGTAGAGCCACTCCCTTTCATCCTTGGGGTGCGGCGGAGCCCCCGGGCGCGTCTTCTACCTTCGTTCCAGGGCGTGCCCGCGAGGCACGACTGCGTGCCTTGAGTTCGCCGCCAGACGTTCAGTAGGTGGCAACAACGCTGACTTTGCCCTGCACGCCTGTGATAAGGACTACTTCTTTGTCGGCGTGGAACTTGCGCCAATCCTGTCCATTGAGCGTCACGCTCTTGATCGGCTTTGCCTGCGGGTGCCGGAACCGCAGCATCACCGTCTCGGGCTGCTTGCGAGTCGGCATTGCCACGGCTGCGGCAATCTTGCCCTCGCTTACATGCGAAACGATTTCGTAGGCCACGCTTCCGAAATACGTCGGAGCGTTGCTGACGGCGATCGACTTGCCCTGTTCGAGCCAGGCGCGAGGCGTTGCCCTGGCCAGCCACAGGGCATTGCCTTCCTCCATCACCAAAAGGTTGCGGAAGTTCTCCAGGAACCAGCCGGCGGTGCCGTTGTCGGGATCCTTGCACTCTGGGTAATGGCCCCATTGACCCCATTCCCACATCTTGCCGTTGGAGCCGACCATGATGGCGTAGGAGTTCATCCAGAACCGCAGGAAGTTGGGCACGTCGTCCTGCAGCAGGTAGATGCTTGCGTTGTGCGAGGCCTTGGGAAGACTTGCGCCGAAGCTGTTCCAGAACCAGGCGTCGGCGGTGGAACGGCCTTTCTTCTTCCGCGCCTCCTCCAATTCCCGCACGGCGCCGGCCGAGGTTCCGACTTCCTCCATGATATCCAGCGTGCCTATCATGCGGGCGTCGTTGGCCTGCAATGCTGCAAACGGTTCGGCCAGCGGCAAGGCGCCCACGATCAC
>CAZFKF010001452.1:0-1801 GCA_964518805.1 uncultured Planctomycetaceae bacterium
CCACTTGACGCTCGTGGGGAAGCCCGCCCCGCCGCGGCCCCGCAGGCCCGAACGGCTGATCTCGGCCAGCACGTCGGCGGCGCTGCGTTTCAAGGCGGCTGCCAGTCCCTCGCCGGGCACGGCCCGCGAAAAGGTCAACGTTCCGGTTCGCGTCGTGGTGCTCATGGCCGGTGCTCCCTTCCGTCGCCAAAGGCGTGGACCCCGAAGGTCTGCCGGCACTCCTGGAGGATTCCGTGGACCTTTTCGGGCGTGATCCGCGTGAAGATCCGCTCATTGACGAGCATGGCCGGCCCCTGGTCGCACATCCCCAGGCAATTGGCCCAGCGGAGCGAGAACTTGCCGTCCGGCGTGGTCTCGCCAAAGCGGATGCCGAGGTCGTTCTCCAGTTGCCGGGCGACCTGTCCCTTGCCGGCCATGTCGCAGGTGATCGTGCGGCAGAGGCGGATCACGTACTGGCCCAGCGATTCCTCGTCGAGGAAGCTGTAGAACGAGACGACGCTGTGGACCTCGACCGGATGAATGTCCAGCAGGTCGGCGATGACCTGCATGCAATACTCCGAGATGCGAAAGTGCCGCCGCTGCACTTCCTCCAGGATCGGCAGCAACGCGCTGCGGTCGCGGCCAAACCGGTCGGCCAAGGCCACCAATTCCTCGCGGAGTCGTTCCCGTTCGGTGACCAGCATGCGAATGTCTCCCTACCTTGAACCAGGACCTCGGACTGCGCTGCCCGAGAAACACCGGGTGGTACGAGCGGAACGAGGATCGCCGGACGAGGCGCGACCTTCGGTGGGTGACGCCCCGCTCCATCCATCCTGCATCCATTGCACGGTATCGAAGTCTTTCAGCAAACGCAAGCATCCTCCCCCCGGGACGGGTACGTTTTCTCGACCTTTTTGTCCGGCAGATCCGTTCCGCCCCAGCGGTCACGGACGTCCTTGCGGTCCACCCGGAGGTACAATAGGCTAGAGAGTTTGCAGCGGGCGGGGCTTATCCGGCAGGGATGAAACGATGCTTCATCGGATGCATTTAGCCAACGGCAAGGTGGTTCCGGACTCCGGTGAGGCAACGGGGCCGCTGGTCCCGTGGATGCAGTTGGCCAACGGCCAGATGGTTTCTGACTCCGATCAAGCGGGCAACGTGCACGTGTATGTCGCCCCCGACGAGCAGGAGCGGCGGTACCTGGTCGATACGCTCAAGATTGACGAACACTCGCTGGCCTCGGCCCTGGACCCCGACGAACTGGCCCGGTTGGAGTTCGAGCCGGACCATGCGGTGATTATCTACAAGCGGCCGCGCAACTATTCGAGCGCCGACGAGTTCGTCTTTCGCATCGCTTCGACCGGGTTGTTTCTGTTTGCCGACAAACTTGTGATCGTGGTCTCCGAGGAGCTTCCGTTGTTCCACGGAAAGCCGTTCGCCAAGGTCGCCTCCCTGCACGACCTGGTGCTGCGCAAGATCTACGGCTCGATCTTCCATTTCGTGGAGCATCTCAAGGTCATCAACGCCGTGTCCGAATCGCTGGAGGACCAGATCAACGCCTCGATGCAGAACAAGTACCTGCTGAACCTGTTCAGCCTCGAAAAGAGCCTGGTGTACTATCTCAACGCGATCAACTCGAACGCCAAGCTGATCGAACGGCTCAAGAACAGCGCGGCCAAATTCGGCTTCACGCCTGAGAACCTGGAATTCATCGACGACATGCTCATCGAGAACAGCCAGTGCTACGAGCAGGCCGAGATCTACTCGAACATTCTGGCCAGCCTGATGGACGCCCGCGCATCGATCGTCAGCAACAACCTCA
>CAZFKF010001453.1:0-1795 GCA_964518805.1 uncultured Planctomycetaceae bacterium
CATCTCCCAAATTGAAGTAGAGCCGATCTTGCTCGGAGTGGAACTGGGTGGGCGCGCAGCCCATGGCGTGGCCCTTCTGTCCGCACTCTCGTGCCGAGGCTTCTTCCAGGAGAACGTAGCGGACCACGTAAATCTCGGGCAGGGCATCGCCGTTGAGGTCGACGATGGTGCAACTGGTCGTCCAACGACCGTTTCCGCCGACGCCCGCCTCATCGGAGACGTCGCGGAACGTCCCGTCGCCCATGTTCTGGTAGAGTCTGTTCTTGCCGATATTGCCCACGTAGATGTCGGGGAATCCGTCGCTGTTGAAGTCGCCCACCGCCACCCCCTGGCCGTACTCCCCGTCCCCCAGGCCGGCCTGCTCGGTCACGTCGAGGAAGCGGTCGTTTCCGAGGTTGCGGCAGAGGCGGTCGCGATGCGGGTTGTTATCGCCGCGTTGTTTCCAACGTCCGCCCTGGATGAAGTACAGGTCGGGCCATCCGTCGACGTCGTAGTCCATGACGCCGACGCCGCTGCCGTTGGCCTCGATGATGTGGTCCGGACCGGTGGTCGTGGTCGTGCCGTTGAAGTATCGGAAGTCTAGGCCCGTCTCGGCGGCCATGTCGTACAGCCGCACCTTTCCGTCGATCGTGCCTGCCGGCTTCGTGGCCGGACCGCCTTCGGAGGCTTTCGGCCACTCGGGCAGCGGAAAGGCCGTAAGATCCATATGCAGCGCCGGCTGCGACGAGACGAGAACGAACTCGTCGGCCAGGGCTTCGCGATGGTTCTGGGACAACTTCTGTGTGGCCCAGGGCGCATCGGGGTCGACGAACAGCGCCGCCTTACACCAGCCCAGCGATTCCCACTCGCACCCCAACTGGTCGGTAACCTCCGCAACCTGCTGCATGAGGCTGACGTCGGGAAGATTGTGCAATTGGCTGAGGAGATATTCGCGTTTGGCCAATAGCCGTGCGCGCTCGACAAAGGGCTCTGCGTCCTCCGTCAACCCCAGCAGCAGGAGCACTTGCGACACTTGGAAATTGGAACTGGAGTGGTTCGGATGCAACCGCAGTGCTTCCAGGAAACAGCGGACGGCGGCACGTGGCTGATGGTTTCGTTTCGCCCAAAGGCCGCGAGCGTACCAGGTCCGCGGGTGCAACTCGGCGCTCTTGGGAAGCGTGGCGTTCCAGCGGAGAAAGAGCGCGGGGTCCGGCCGGTCGAGCAGGACTTCCCCCAGCCGCGCCTGCGCCTCGATCTGATCCGGATTCGACGCGAGGATCTTCCGGAAGATCGACTCGGCCTGGGCCGCGTCATCTTTGCGCAAGAGAGCGAGTCGGCCCCGTCCTAGCAACACCACCGGATCGTCCGGCACGGCGCGGAGGCAGTTCTCGATGAAACGCGGATCCTCGATCATCAAGCCATCGAGCCCGCCAACCATCAGCAACTCGTCGCGGCCGCAATGCCCGCTACGGATCAGAGCCTGGGCATAGGGAGCTGCCTCCCACGTGCGGCCTTCGATCTGAAGGAGAATGGCCAGCTTTTCGTTGGCATCCTTGTACCAAGGGTCAACGGTCACAGCGCGGCGCAGGTGCCATTCGGCGTCGCTGGCTCGCCCCAGGGACATCAGGCTGGCCCCCACGCAGCATTGGGCGCGAACATACTCGGTTGGGAATTCCGGGGGAACGCGCAGGCAATAGGCCATGGCGCGTTCGTGCTCGCCCAGTCTGGCCGCCGCTTCGCCGGCAATCACCAGAGCGGACGCGCACTCCGGCCATTGATCCAAGACTGCCTGAGCCGATTCGATTGCGGCGTCATA
>CAZFKF010001454.1:0-1795 GCA_964518805.1 uncultured Planctomycetaceae bacterium
AACGGACACAATTCCATGACCACCGGTCTTGTCTCTCCTGATGCATTGCTTGCCCGGTCGGAACGGATCCAAGAAGGCTGAAGCACGGGGAGTGCTTGTGCAGACCCGTGAAAGTGGGATGCCGTCCGAGGGCATGTGGCGAGAGTTCTTCGAGGCCGAGATCGTCCTCAAGAAGCTGGGCATGACTCCAGCGTGCGGCGATAGCCCCACTTCGGCTGCGGCTATGGCACGTTTACGATCCCTGCCGCTCGCATCGTGCGGGGCACCGTCTACGCACTGGATTGCGAGCCGGAGATGGTGGAACTGACTCGCCGCAAGGCCGAGATGGCGGGCCTCAAGAACGTCGAGGTTCGGCAGCGTGATGTCGCAGCCGAGGACTCCGGTTTGCCTGACGCCTCGGTCGAGTACGCCATGCTCTTCAACATCCTCCATGCCGAAGAGCGGCAGACTTTGCTGGAAGAGGCGTGGCGAGTGCTCGCCGACCGGGGCATTCTGGCGGTCATTCATTGGAACTACGACCCTGCCACACCCCGAGGACCGAGCATGGAAATTCGCCCAAGGCCGGACGATTGCCGAACTTGGTGTGAAGCAGTAGGCTTTGTGTGCCAGCCTCCCGGCCAGATTGAGTTGCCGCCCTACCACTACGGTTACGTGTTCCGAAGACCGGAGAATCACTGATGCGCTACCGCAACCAAGAGGCGTTTTTTCCTGCAACCCGTCTTAGATAATCGCCGCCCCCGTTGGCTTTCCGCCATTATCGTATGCCTCGGTCGTCAAGTCGCCCCCTGGGAATCACCGGCCTCACATGAAGGCTAGTCGGTGCCTTCCACCGCCTGATTACAGCATCCTGCCGAATCGGCCAGTGGAATTCGCTCCGTAACGGTGGTTCCTTGGCCCATCATGCTTGCCAACCCAATGGTTCCCCCGTGGGCACGCACGATCTCTCGACAGATCGCCAATCCGAGACCACTGCCACCGTGGTGCGAGGAAGATCGGGACGGGTCCGCCCGATAGAACCGTTCGAACACCTTACCGTGATCTCTTTCAGCAATCCCCAGACCGGTATCGGTGACGGCGAGCATGGCCTGTCCGTCCTTCTTCTCAAGCTGCACCCTCACTTCGCCGCCATCTCGATTGTATTGGATGGCATTCGTGAGCAGATTGCAGATTACCTGTCCGAGCCGCTCAGCGTCTCCATACAGGTCAATGGTCTGCAAGTCGAGCGATATCGTGATTCCTCTCGCTTCGGCCAGTGACTTCAGCAGATTCACGTTGTCCTCGACCACCTGCCGAAGGCTCATAGGCTCATGACGAAGGCCGATTCCTCCAGTATCTGCCCGAGCCAGCAATAGGAGGTCGTCGATCAACACTTTCATCCGTTTCGACGAGCGGTAACACGCTTCAAGTGCCTCCCGGTACTCGGCGGCGGGCCTTTCACGGGCTAAGGCCGTCTCAGTTTGGGAGAGGATGACCGATACTGGTGTTCGCAGTTCATGCGAGGCATCGGCCGTGAACCTGCTCTGACGTTCAAAGGCCGCCTCCAAACGCCCAAACATTTGGTTCAGCACGCTGGCAAGCCTGCCCAGTTCGCTCTTCGTGCCCGCCACGTCGATCCGCTTGGACAAGTTAGTCGCTGAGATCGCCGCGGCTGTGCTCGAAATCCGCTCCACGGGAGTCAGAATGTGTTTCGAGATCAACCATCCTCCGACGAGACCGAGCCCTAGAATGCCGGTGCCCGACACCACGATCCATCGCAGTAGAGCCGCCAACCGATCCCACTCTTTCCGCACCGGCC
>CAZFKF010001455.1:0-1789 GCA_964518805.1 uncultured Planctomycetaceae bacterium
ACAGTGCACCGTGCGGTTCCTTCTCACCTGGCATCAGCCGCGGTTGCGCGAAGGCTCGGGCCGCATCGAGAAGCACAAGTACGCGGAGCGGTTCGACGATGCCAAGGCCGTGGCCGCCCTGGCCGCGCGCGACGCAAGCCAGTGGCTGCGGCGCATCCTGGCCTGCCAGGACGCGATCTACGGTTCCGACTTGCCCGGCTGGCTTCAGGAAGAATTGATCAACGTGCCCTCGACCCTGGCCAAGAACTCGCTCTGGCTCGCCCGCACGCGGTCCGACGACTGGTGGGGGCCCGAGGGGCTCTTCCTTGTTAACGAGAGCTTCGCTACCTGCGCGCTCACCGAGACCATGCCCTGCCGTTTCTTCGGCCATTGGGTGGCCCTGTTCTTCTTCCCCGAGTTGGAGCGGAGCACGCTCGGAGCCATTCGCTACTTCCAGTTGCGCGGCGGGCAGCCGCCGTTCTGCTTCGGCCTCGGGTTTGCCATCCGCGACCCGCGATACCACTGCCAGCACACCTGCGGGGCCGGCGAGTACGCGCAGATGATCTATCGCTACTACCTCCGCACGGGCGACCGGAAGTTCTTCGACGATTTCTGGCCCTCGGCCCGCGACGCCATCCGGTTCATGCTCTGGCTGGACCGCGACGGCGACGGACTGGTCGAGGACCATCCCCACACGGCCGAAGGCCAGGCATTCCCGGCCAACAATCCCTTGGATCAGTGGCCCTGGCACGGGGCCAGCAGCTACACAGCGGGCAAAGGACTCGCCGCGCTGGTCTGCGGCATCAAGATGGCCGAACTGGCCGGTGATCGCGCGTCGGCCGACCAGTGGCGCGCGACGCTCGACAAAGGGCGCAAGACCTATGACGAGAAGCTCTGGACGGGCGACTTCTATCGCACCTACAACGACCCGGCCACGGGCCGCCGCAACGACTCGTGCTTCGCCGCGCAACTTAGCAGCGTGTGGTGCACGCGCGTGCTTGGGCTGGACGACCCGCTGCCCAAAGACCGCATCGACAAGGCCCTCGACAGCATCGCCAGGCTCAATATCCCCGCCTCGCCTTATGGCATGGTCGACGCAGTCTTCGCCGACGGAAAACCGTGCGTCGAAGGCGGCCCCGGCGGCGATCGCATCTGGTCGCGCGACATCTTCATCCAGTGCAACGCTACGGCGGCCATGGTGTTCATGTATCACGGGCGCCGCCAGCAAGGCGAGACCGCGGCCCGAACCATGCTCGATACGATCTTCCGCGGTCCGCACGCCATGCCCTGGTCGCAACCCTGCGGGCTCAGCTCGGTGACCGGCGGCACCTGCCACGGCCACGACTACTACGACCACATGGTTGTCTGGACCTATCCGCTCGCGCTAGGCAACCAGGACATCCGCGCTGCCTGCGCCCCGGGCGGACTCATCCAAAAGATCCTCGCCGCCGCGGCGGGCAATGGCAAGTGACAAGCTATTGTTGAGGATCGCATCGATGTGCCGTTGGCGTGACCTGGCAATTCAACGCTTGCCTGATCTGCGAGAAATCGTGCTCGCGGCCGGGAGCCACGCCGATCTGTGGTGGTCATTCAAGGAGATCCTGTCGGAAGCAGGTGTCAGCGAATCGCGGAGGGCGGAGGCGGAGTCGATCTACGAGTACGCCTGGTGGTGTGTCGCGGGCCAAGTGAATGTCCTAGGCCGTTCGCGATCGATCCGGGCCTACACTCTTGTCCAAATTCGAGGCAATCGGGTCAGGGCGCTCGCTCATGGGGGTGAATGGACTGAGGAGGGTGAGGGCGTGATGTGCGG
>CAZFKF010001456.1:0-1788 GCA_964518805.1 uncultured Planctomycetaceae bacterium
TGTGCCGGGCTCTTTGGCCTCGGGGTCGGGCTCCAACAGGTAGAGTTCGATCGCATGCTTGCCGCCGACGCCAAGGGACGCGATGTTCGTCGTGACTTTCAAGGTGCTGCCCTGGGAAATCATCTGTCCGGAAAGCCGCAAGTCGCCCAAGGTCAGGTTCGCAGGCTGCTGAACGCCGACATCGATCACGTAAACGCCCGCATCGGGGATCCGCCGCAGTCGCTCCTGCATCGATCCGGCGGATTCCGTGGGCCACGCGGCGCGAGTCATGTCGGTCAGGACGTAGATCTCCTTGCGCGCCAGCTCGTTTTCGCCGAGCAGCCGGGCCGCTTCGCCCACAACGTTGGGAAGCGGTTGCGCATCGGCCGCAGTGGTCAGGCTCTCGATGCGGTGCTTGGCGGCTCCCATATCGACCTGGAAAGCGCCGGGACCGCGGCGGCTGTCGAGCACGGCCACCTGGCTCTCCGGCGGAAATTGGGCCAACAGCCACAGGGCCATCTCTTGCGCCGCTTCGAGGCGGGTGCGATTCTCGTGGCGATAATCCATGCGTTTCGAGGTGTCGACCACGAACACTGCGGCTACCGGGGCCCGCTGACTCCCCACCGGGCCCGCAGAGAACTTCATGCTGGGGCGGGCCAAGGCCATGGCTACCAGGGCGATCATCGCCATGCGGAGCAAGAGCAGAAGCAGATGGCGCAGTCGCAGCCGCCGCTTGTTGGTGTCGTGCCTTTGACGCACGAAGCGCAGCGCAGGAAACTCGATCAGTCGCGGCTTGCGGCGCATCACGAGGTGAAGCACGATGGGTATCACCACCAGCCCCGCGCCAGCCAGAAGTAGCGGATTGACGAAGTTCATGCGAAAACAGCGACTGCAAATATCAAATTGCAAATGTCACATTGCAGATCGACAAGACAGCAAATCAGAGCGGCAGGCATCTCGGCAGATACTCGATATCTACAATTTGATATTTGATACTTGCAGTTTGAAATTTGCAGTGTGATATCTAATTTGACACCCTGCACTCTCTCCTAATACCGCGCCTTGCGGCCCGAAAGGTATCCCACCAGCGCCTTGTCGAACTGCATGCTCGTGTCGAGCCCTACGTAGTCGATGCCCGCCTGAAAGCACTCGCGCCGGTACGTGTCGCGGAAGGCCTCGACTTCAGCGAGATAGTCGTGACGGAGACTGTCGGCGTCCAGGGTGAGCCGCTCGTGGGTCTCGGGCTCCTCCAACTCCACCATGCCGTCAAACGGAAAGCGGACCTCCGCCTCGTCGAGCACGTGAAACAAGATCACGTCGTGCCCGCGGTGCCGCAGACGGTGCAGGGCTTGCAGGATCGGCTCGGGCTCCGTCAGCAGGTCCGAGAAGACCATGACCAGGCTGGCGTGCCGCAGCATCGCGGCGATTTGCGAGAGGCTCGCCGCTACGTCCGTCTTCCCTTCCGGCTTCAGGTTGGCCAGCCCCGAGAGGACATTCGCCAGGTGCCCGCGGCGCGACTTGGGGGCCAGGCTCTTGCGGATTTTCTCGTCGAACACCATCAGCCCCACCGGGTCCTGCTGCGAAATCATCAGGTAACACAGGGCCGCGGCCAGGCAGATCGAGTAATCGAACTTGGTCAGTTCCTGGCGGTAGGTGTAGCCCATCGACCGGCTCATGTCCATGGCCAGGTAGCCGGTGATGTTCGTCTCGGCCTCGTATTTCTTGACGTAGTACTTGTCGGTCTTGGCGTAGATCAGCCAGTCGATGTCCTTGGGGTCGTCGCCCGGCGTGTACTTGCGGTGCTCGCTG
>CAZFKF010001457.1:0-1787 GCA_964518805.1 uncultured Planctomycetaceae bacterium
AGCCAACGTCATGGAGAACATTCAAAGGTAGTCGCATCGGGGCGCACCGCGACGGCATTCGGAGGCCGTTCCCGGTTCTGGCGTCCCGCCTGGGAGAGCGAATATGGACGGACTTGGCTGCCTTCTCGAAGAACATCGTGCGCTCACGCGCCGCTACTTCGTACCGCTTGGTGCGGCGGGTGTGACTGCGTTGGCGTGCAGCCCTTTGCCGCCCATCCCCAGCCAATTCGATGCCCCGGGGGCGGCCGTTGACCTGGCCGATGCGGCACGTCGTCGCACACTGGGCGGCCCTGCTCACGGGTCGGTTGGCGGAGAGTACGACCTGTGTTGCCGCACGATTGACGCCGACGGCGTCGCGCAACCCCTGCCCCGTCCGCTGCCCAAGTCGGGCCGCAATGAAATCCAGCGGATTCGGGTCACGGTCGAAGCCTGATCGGCCGGGCCAACCCTACACGGAGACGGGAGCCGAGCTTGCGGAATGCGCTTGCCGGCGCTCCTCGGTCGCCAGCTTGAGCACTTCCACTTGGGGATCGCACGCCCGGCAGGCGGTCACGTAGTCCATCGCCTCGTGAAAATCCCAGTCCTGAACCCAATGGAGGTAGGCCACCACGACCGTCGGCGCGCGACTCACGCCAAGGCTGCAGTGGATATAGACCTTGTGCCCGTCCCGCAACAGCCCGTCCAGGGCCCGAACGCACTCCGACAGGCTCCGCCGAAGAACGTTCGGGTCGCAACCCCCAACCGGAACCCAACTGACCTCGATCTCCGACTCCCGGCAGTGGGTTCTCAGCCGATCCCAATCCACGCGCGCCTGGGCAAACTCATCCTCTGTTTGCAGGCACAGGATCGCTGTAACGTCATGGTCCCGCCTGAGTTCGTCGATGTCGTCGGTGGACTTGGGGCACTCCCCGGCCAGAAGTTGAGGCAGGATCTGATCGATATCCATTGCGTCGGTTCGCTCCGGAGGCGTGGTTTGTGAGGAGTACCCTTCAGGTCGCGTCCTTCTCGATTCGTTCTCTGCCGGCCTTGTTCTTGAACCATTCCTCCCAATTCTCTTCGCGTGCAAAGTAGTGAGCACAATACGCACGCGCGTTATTCATGTTTCGGCGAGTCAACCCGAGTTTCAGTCCTGCGGCGTTCTCCGAAGGCTCCAGTGAAAACCGCGTGAACAACGTCCGGGTGGTCAATCTCCGCTGCCTATGGGGGGGGGCTCGTGGATTACTCGGCAGCCAATTGCGCAAAACGTGTAGACAACCACCGCCACTGTGCGTCTATTGTTTCCATGGGCAGTTTATCCGGGTGGTTGCCCTCAGATCCTCGAATCGCACGCGAATTCTAGCTGGAATTTCCGCGGCGGGGCCGGCTCTTCCTACGGATCGAAGTCCGACGGTTTCATCGTGCGCGCCTCGCGTCAGCGGTCTCGTGCCGCGGCGCGAGAGGTCCCGCGGTGTCTTCGTGGAAGAACCGGGAGTCCAGGGGGCCAAGAGCAAGGACCAGCCAATGCGTCAAGCCGTTCTCGGGGTGCTAGCGATCGCGGTCTTCGCGGGCTTTGGCATTTGCCTGGTGCACGATCCGTTTCGCCGTGCCGGTCCGGCCCTTGACGGCGCGGACGCGGTTTCCTCCTCGCCCGACGCCGGTCCGGTTCAGGCCCCGCGGGACTCGAAGACTTCCAACACGCCGCCTTCGGGAGGCCCGCCAGGGGGATTTCGCTTTCCTTCGCCGCCACTCTTGGAAGCTTTGGACGCCAACCACGATGGAGAACTCGATGCCGACGAGCTTGCCAAGTC
>CAZFKF010001458.1:0-1783 GCA_964518805.1 uncultured Planctomycetaceae bacterium
CAGCGGTTCTACCTGCATGAGGTCCGCGCAATAGAACGCTCCAAGTTCGACGTTCAATCCACGGTGCTCCTGCCGAAGCAGGTAGGCGATCCGGGCGGCGAACCTGGAGCTATTGACACTGTACCCCGCCGCATCTTCTCGGTCAAGGAAGACGGAGGCAAGGGCGATCTGGTAGAATCGCCGGGGTTGAGGCAACGAGACACGCCGTCAGGTGCCCCTCGGTTCTGGTCCAAGCGATCGTCGCCAATGATCCGGCCAACTGAAGGCACCTGGCGGCTTGTGCTTTGGCCGCAAGCTTCGGAAGGCCCCCCGACGCCATCCCGCCCGCTCCCGTCGATTCCTGGCCACGTGGCGCGTTCCTGGGGCAATGCTTCGGGCGCCGGCAAGGGCCGATCGAGTGGGCTCTTTCGTCCCCTCTCCAGCTTGTTCGGGCCGGGAGCGGACTCCCGACACCAGGAGCGGCCAACCCGGATCGCCAGACGCGACAGGCGGCCCGTCGGCGACAGTGGGCCGTCGGACGATGAACGCGGAGCGACGGATAGGGCATCCTGCGGTCCACCCCAGGTTTTTCGAGGAATTCTGTCGAACAGTACCCGGCACAGTACCTTCCCGGGCTTGCAAGGTCGCCGCCCGGCGGTAGAATACGGGCGTGAAAAGTCAGTCGGCCGACTTGGGGCCGACGATTGTTCTAGGTTCTCTCCCATGCTGATTCTCAACAGCATACTGCAAAGCCCCCATGGCCCGAGACGAGTGGCAACACCGTCCGCGCGGCCTAGAACCCGCGTTCACAGGACCATGGGGGTTCTGCCGTTTTTCGATGGGAGGTTTTCTCCATGGCGAACAAGATTCGCGTTCACGTGGTCGCGTATCGCGACTGCAAGAACCTCGTTTTGCGATACATCGACCCGCTGACCGGCAAGCCGGTCCGGTCGACAAAGTACCGCGATCCTCAGACCGGCATCGAAACCGAGACCGGCACGAATCGAAAGCACGCCCGCAAGCTGGCCGCGCAATGGGAGGCCGACTTGAACGCGGGCCGGGACCAGGGGCGACACGCAACCACCTGGCAGGCATTTCGGCTTCGGCACGAAAACGAGGTTGTCCCCGGGCTGGCCCCCGCGACGGGCGAGAAGATCGCAACGGCCTTCAACGCGGTGGAACGGATTCTTCCCAAGGTGGCCGACGGCCGGCTGACCGACTTGAACGCGGAAGCCCTCTCGCGCTTTCAAGCCGAGCTACGGGCCGGCAATCTGTCGGAGAACACCATTGCGAGCTATCTCGCACATATCCGGTCTGCCCTTCAGTGGGCAGCAGACCAGGGGCTCATTCCTGCGGTACCCAAGGTCAAGCGCCCCCAGCGGGCAAAGAAAGGCCGGGGAGCGAGCAAAGGCAGCGGAATTCGCGGCCTCAGGCGATATGGTAAGTTTCGCCAGCGCGGCCCACGGGCTGAAAAGCTTCATCGACGAGGCGGACCTGGGATTCATGGACGGTCCGTTTAAGCTCTGGGAAAAGCGCAAGGTGGAACTCCTCACCGGGAAACTCGAGCTGTCCCAGGAGAACAGGATCGCGGATACGATCCTCAACCTCTCAAGTCGCTCCACCTCGCTTTCTGGCACCGGAACGGCAAAGACGAACAAATGGGCGGCCGCGTCTGATTCCGCCGGAGGAGATCCGTATACCGCCATCGTTGAGGCCATCGGGCATCTCTTCTTCCGCCCGAACCTGATGGTGATCCCCGAGGCAGTCTATGACGCCCTCGAGTTCCATCCCCGGCTCATCAGCA
>CAZFKF010001459.1:0-1781 GCA_964518805.1 uncultured Planctomycetaceae bacterium
AACTCGACCAAGTGCTCGCCCAGAAGATGAGCCACGCCAGCGCCGACAAACTCGCTGGACCCATGTTCGAATTGTTCACCATGAATCGGAAGTAGTCACCCTGGGACGCATATCCATGGAAGCCCTTTGGGAGTCCGAACTCGCGGGATTTCTCACGCGCCTTTCCGCCGTGCAGGAGAAGACACTCGACGTGCTCGTACGCAAAGGAAGGCTGCTGGCCAGCGCCGATCTCGCCGGTCTGGCGGCGTTGGGGAGAGAAGAGGAGGAGATTGTCGCCGGCCTTCAAGAGTGCCTCGACGCGCGCGAGGAACTGCTCGGTCGTGCCCGACATGAGGGGCTTCCCGCCAAGGACATTCGCACGTTGTCCCGCGCGGTGGCGGGGGGCAGAACGTTGCAGGTCAAGAACCAGGTTCGTCAGGCCGCACACCGCAGTCGGTTGCTGCAGCACCATAGCCTGGTGAATTGGGTTCTGGTGCAGAAAACGCTCATCCATCTGTCCCAATTGCTAGAGATTATCGCGACCGGCGGGAAGCCGAAGCCGACATATCATAAGGATGCCTCGGGCCTGGCCGGGGGTGCGCTTATGGATCGGGATGCCTAGGAGGAACCGGGGGCCAGCGTGGAGTGGCTAACCCGGGGTGTTTTGAGGGTGTGCGGCGACTGCAAAGTTTAGAAGGCCGTCTTCATGTCGCTTTTCGGCTCCATCCAACTCGGTGCCAATTCGCTGCGCGCTGACCAGGTCGCCATGCAGGTGGTCGGTCAGAACATCGCCAACGCCAGCACGCCGGGGTACATCCGCGAGGAGGCGGTCCTCACTCCGGCTTCCGGGCAGCGCATCGGCAACTACGTGCTGGGCCTCGGCGTCGAAGTCGAAGCCATCGTCCAGAAGATCGACAAGTTTCTTGAGGAGCGGCTCCGAGGAGCGGTCAGCGATTCGTCCAGCGCCGAGGCGCAGCAGAACACGTACACGCAGTTGGAGCAACTCATCGGCGGGCTGAACGACACGGGTGTCGGGGCCACGATGACCAAGTTCTTCGACAGCATTTCCTTGGTCCTCAACCAACCGGAGGACGTTTCGGCAAGGAACCAGGTTATCCTGGACGCGGGCACCTTGACGCAGCAGATCAATACGCTGGCTTCGGGGGTGAAACAGGTCCGGGCAGATGTTAACACGCAAGTCGAGAGCATCGCCGGCGAGATCAACCAACTGACCAAGCAGATCAGCAGTCTGAACGCTCAGATCATGCAGACCGAGGCCAGCGCAGGCGTCAAGAGCGATGCCGTCGGTCTGCGCGATCAACGGCAGGTGGCGTTGGAGAGTCTGGCCAAGCTGGTCAAGATCCGCGTGAAAGAGCACGACACGGGAAGCGTTGCCGTCTACGTCGGCAGCGACTTCCTGGTGAACGACGGGATCACCAAGCAAGTCTGGGCAGCGCCCGCGACCAACCGCGGAATGCTCGTGGCCGACATCCGCTTTGTCGACACCGACTCGCCGTTGGAAACGTCCGCCGGCGAACTGCACGGCCTCTTGACGGCGCGCGACGACGTGCTCGGCGGGTTCCTCGAGAACCTCGATGACTTTGCCGGCACATTGGCCTTCGAGTTCAACAAGATCTTCGCCAGCGGTCAAGGACTGCGCGGTTACGACTCGCTAACCAGCCAGTCGTTGGTGACCGCGCCGGATGCGCCGCTCGACGAGGCGGGCCTGAAGTTCACGCCGGTCAACGGTTCGTTCCAGCTTCTGGTCTACGACACGAAGACGAAGACGACGCGGAGCGTGG
>CAZFKF010001460.1:0-1772 GCA_964518805.1 uncultured Planctomycetaceae bacterium
CCGCAGAGTTGGCCGTTCATGGCTCCGTTCTTCGTGGCGATGAAATGGTAGCCGATGTTCACCGGGAAGATGAACGTGTTGGTGACGTATTCCCAATCGGTCTTGGCGAAGACGAACCCCTCGCAGTTCTTCCACATGTACTTGTAGACCTTCTCCCAGTGGCCGCCGACCTTCGGAGACGACCACCAGTGGCAATGCCATTGGACGTTCTCGATCCGGCCGATGTCGGTGCAACTATCCAGCCAAATACCCCGGCGGAGAACGCATCCCGACACGCTGCGAATCCGATGTCGGACGTTCGCCTCGGGGCCGATCTTGATGCCGTTGTAGCTGTTGATCAAAGTGACATTCTCAACCGTGTTGTCGCCGCCCTGGAGATGGAACGTCCAGGCGTAGGGACGAATGTCGTCGGGCTTCTGATCGGGGTAGAAGACCGTCAATCCTTGCACCGTGGAGGAATCGCCCATCTCGAACAAGGCTGGTGCGTCCTCCTTGTCCCGACCGCCCGTGGCGAGGATCACCGTGCCGATGAGTGGCTCGATGTAGACTGGCGATTGATTCGAGCCGACCAAGGCCGCACCCACGGGAATCTTCAGGCTACCAGCCACCAGATACTTGCCTGCTGGCAGGTGGACCACGCCGCCTTGCTTGGCCGTTGCGTCCAGGGCTTTCTGGATGGAAGCCGTGTCGTCGGTTTTGCCGTCGGCCTTGGCACCGAAGGTAGTCACGTCGAATCGATCCTTCGAGGTCCCAGGGACCTGGGCCAATGCGGAAGTCACTCCAGCCAAGAAGGATACGGTCAGGCAGGTTCCAAGGACTTTTATGGTTCGGCTCATTCTTGCCTCCCTTGTCAGGTCACGGCTTTGCGATCGTAGGCAGGTATTGTAAGCTGGAGCCAGACTTCGGAGCAACGGCGGGAGTAGCAAGAACGAGAGACGACCGAAATCATACCGCATTGCAGAAGACACAGAGGATACCATGGACAGGAGAGAGTTCATCGGATCGGCCGTCGCCGCAGCGGCCTCGTTTGGTGGTCGGGGACTCTGCGGCGGTGAAGTGGAACGGCCTCCGGACAAGCCCTATACCAGGGCGAACACGGACTGGCTGGCCAAATGCCGCTACGGGATCGGCGTCCACTGGACAGCCCAAACGGCCCCCCGGCACGGCAAGCCTTTGCCATTCCAGAAGGCCGTTGATGCCTTCGACGTGAAGAAGTTCGTCGAACGGTTGGCCTACGCTGGTGCGGATTATCTGCTTTTCACCGCAACGCACGCCCTTCAGATGCTCCCCGCCCCGCATCCGGTGATCGACAAGATCCTGCCGGGACGAACTTGCGGGAGGGACTTGATTGCCGAGCTTGCCGATGCCATGGCTGCCAGGGGAATGCCGCTTCTGGTCTACTACAACCATTCCTGCAACTCAGCTCAGGACTCGCCGTGGGAAAAGGCGGTGGGTTACCACGCCCCTGACAAAGACCGCCTTGCCCGGAACCTCCTGGAGATCGTGGGCTGGATGGGCGAGCGATACAAGGACAGGATCAAGGCGTGGTGGTTCGACAGCCCATATTCCCTCGATCGCCGTGGCCCGCACAACAGCGTCACCACGGACATGAAGGGGTTTCAGTTCCCTTGGGAGCGGTTCACGGCGGCCGCCAAGAGCGGCTATCCAGCCCGGCTGGTGACCTATAATCCGGGACAGAACATGGCCTTCCTCTACACCAGCCATCAAGACTACTGGGCGGGCGAGTTGACCGATCTGAAGCACCCGCCAAC
>CAZFKF010001461.1:0-1771 GCA_964518805.1 uncultured Planctomycetaceae bacterium
GGACGAAGCGACGGGACTCTGAATGGTCCAACGCAGGGTGAGTTGGCCGCTCGCGGGACCGGGCTCGATGCGGTAACGCAGTTCGGTCCAGGGACGCCAGTCGAGCGTCGACCGGCAATCGGCCGAAACGCCTCCGGCCCAGAACTCGCCGGGGCCCAAAGGGGCTTTGGCGTACACCACGTAATGGTATCGTCCCCAGTCCTGTCCCAGCCCGTCCACGTATCGGTTGCCGGCTGCCTGGTAAGGCGCCAAGAGGCAGGGCGTCGCGACGGCCTTGGGATCGCGCGGGCCATCGGGCCAGGCGTCTTTGCGGCGAGCGACGATGGCCAATGAACAACCCGGCGGCCATTGCCAGCGGAGCACCGCCCCGTCGCGGCTGGTGCCGATTCTCAGGTGCGAGACGTCCGGGTAGTTCACGCACGCCCCGCACGCCCCCACCACAGCGTGCGTTCCTGACACCGTGAACAGGCAGTAGACCGGCTCCTGAAGGTCGGGCCGCGGATCGACCGCTTCGTTCGCGCCGCTCAAGGCGATGGGCCTTCCCAGTCGCCTCAGGTCGTCGGCTGGCAGCCGACGTCCCAGCGGCAATCCATGGGCCGATGCCGCCCGGAGCACGACCGCTTGCCCGTGGGCCGGCGGATCGAATTGGCAGACGATATCCGGGGGCCGCGGCGTCAGACGCACCGCTCGGATCGGGTCGGGCAGTGCGCCGGGCGACGCCTGGATTCGCACCCCCGGCGAATGCCGTTCGGTCTTGCCGTCGGGACGGTACGAGCAGACCACCAGGTAATGGTAGCAGCGGCCGTTTGTCAGACCGTCTGCATCCCGGGCGCAATCGTTGCCGGCAAGCAGCACAGGCACAGCGTCGGCCGGGCTGGCGGGAGGAGTCACCCCTCGCCGAACGATGACCTGGGCGTCTTGCGGCGTCTGCCAGGTGAGTTCGACCATCTGATCGCCCGTCAGGACATCCAGGCCAGTCACGTCGGCCAAGATGTCCACGGCCGGGGCTGCGGCGCCTAAGCGGCTGTAGGCCGTGGCCACACGGGAATAGACCGCGTAACAGTAGCGCCGTCCAGGCTCGACGTCGGCGTCAATCGCGCGAAGCGACGTGCCCGCGTAGCGCGTGCTTCCGTCGGCTGGATGCGACGCAGCGACGTCGCCCTCGCGCCGCACCACCACGTACTCCACCTGCCGGGAATCGCTCACCGCGGGCCATGTCAGGACGACCTGGTGAACGCTCTTGCCCTCCTCAAACGCCTGGTGATACTCGGCCGTCAGGCTTGCCACGGCAGCCGGAGGGCGCGGCACCGCGACCTGGCAGCCCACGCCCTGCGACATGTTGCCCGGGCCGAAGTCTGCCACGAGAACGTAATGATAGATGCAGCCTTCCGCCACCTCGTGGTCTTCCCAAGCGTCGGCGCTTCCGGGGCCGTCGTGGACGATCTTGGTGCCCGGGTCGCTTGGCTTCGGCTCCCAGCCATGAATGCTCCGCTGAAGCTGCGGCCTGCCGCCGACTCTTCGGAAGATGACGACCCGGGCGCTCGGCGAAGGCGACTGCCAGCTCAGCCGCACCGCCGTCCCCGTCCATTGGGCCCTCGCGCCGGCGACCTCGGCTAGGGCTACGGCCGAACGCTGCGTCTGCGGCCCCTGGTTGTCGCCGTCGTAGAGCGGCACGGCAGAGTATACAAGGGGCACACCGGGCCGGGCGTCCCGGTCCTCGCAGCCCGTCGAGTAGCCCTCGAAGACGACGGCAGCCTGCGCGGCCGAGGGC
>CAZFKF010001462.1:0-1768 GCA_964518805.1 uncultured Planctomycetaceae bacterium
AGACGTACGCGGTGACCTATGCGGACAGCGATGGCCTGAAGACGTTCTTCGTGGGGCTCCTCTTGGATCGCACGATCCACCCGCCCACCGGCCATGCCTACTGGCAGATCAGCCGGACCTTCGGTGGCGTCAAGCCGAGCTATCTCGGCGGCAGCGGCAATCCGCCGAAAGCTTGAGAAGACGAAGGAGCGGACGAGTCGAGACCGGCGAAACCGCGAGGCGCGGGAGCGGAGAGCGATCGCATCGTCGCGATGCATTTCTTCTCCACTCCCCCGCTCGCGTCGCAACGTGCTACGCTTTGCGCTTCAGCGTCCAAGCGTCGGGCGTGACCTTCTCGATGTTCGGCGAGACGTCGGCCTCGACGTTGCCCAGCGCCCAGTTGAATCCGCCAAGGATGATCTTCTGGCAGGTGGGATTGGTCCACACGTCCTCGCGATGGCCCAGCGACGTGAAGAAGACGCGGCCCTGGCCGTGCTTGCGGGCCCAAGTGGCCGGGTACGGCGGACGCTGGTAGCAGTCATCCACCATTCCTTTCGTCTCTTGCACGAGGATCACGTGCAGGTCCTTGGCAAAGTTCCTCAGGGCGTACCACTCCTCGTTGATCGCGAAGTCCTCGACGCCTTCCGCCCCAGGGAACTTCGGGCAGGCAACGCGCATCGTGGCCACTTGCTGGCGGCCGTGCACGATGAACTCGCCGCCGACCATGGCGATGTAGGGATCGACTTCCTTCTGGTTCTCCCAGGCCGAGCCCTTGGAGTGGAACGTGTCCGACGCCGAATGGAACCCTACGAATCCCTTGCCCGAGGCCACGGCGTCCAGGAGTCTCTGCTTGCCGGCCAGGGTCATCGGCGGGGCCTTGTCGATCGAAGGCTGGGTCAGGTCGCCGCAGGTGTAGAAGGCGAAGCAGTCGAACTGATCCAGGTCGCCGTCGAAGACCGAGCCGTCCTTGGTGCAGACGACTTCCACGCCGTGCTTTTCGCCCTGCTCGACGAGGAGCTTCTCGGAGAAGCTCAGTTCGTCCTCTTTGGGGCGGGCCACCGGCGAGTGCTGGAATCCGACGCTCCGCGTGAAATACAGAATCTTCTGTTTCTTGTTCGACGCGGCCCGGGCCCAAGCGAGCGGAAAAGCCGAAGCCCCCAGCATGGCCGCCCCGGCCAACAACATGTCACGACGTTTCATTAGTCAATCTCCAGAATTCGAGTCATACAACGAATGGTGTGGCGGGCGGAAAGCGCGCCGAAGGCGACCTTTCCGGCCCCCGGACTGATTGCCAGGATAGTCCATCCGAATTGCCATGCCAAGAGACCGCGTCGCGCGAGCCCTTGCCGCCGTCGACGCCGGCAGGCAATTATTGTGGACCATGCCGATCGCATTCCGATCGCCACGAAAGAGCCGGCAAGTCACCAGGGGTCATTCGTGGAACCCCGACCAACGGACCTATTGACGGCTGTACGAGCACCGCTATACTGGGCGGTCAAAGTTATTTCTCGTTTCTCTCGTTCACACAGGAGGTGAGGACCATGGCCGTGAAGAAAGCTGCCAAGAAAGCCGCCCCGAAGAAGAAGGCGACTGCGAAGAAGAAGGCGGCCGGCAAACGCTGCTGCGGTTGCAAGTAGCGGAAGCGGGAACCGCCGGATCTTGGAACGCCACGGAGGGCGTTCTCTTGAATCGCCCCGCTCGGGTCGCCGTCGCTGGGATTCGTCAGACGTCTTCCCGAGAAGACATTCCGCGGAACTCGTCTTTGTGACAGCGGACCTTCGAGTTGGTC
>CAZFKF010001463.1:0-1765 GCA_964518805.1 uncultured Planctomycetaceae bacterium
GGGGCGATTCCGCCGTCAGAGCCTCGCGACGCTTTCCACATCGCCATTGCTGCCGTGAACGGCGCACAATACTTGGTGACATGGAACTTCAAGCACATCGCTAATGCGGCGATGCGAGGCAGCATCGAATCGGTATGCCGGAATTCCGGGTTTGAGCACCCGTTATCTGTACGCCCGAAGAACTGGCCGGAGAATACGATGCCTGATTCACCGACGGACGAAATCCGAGCGATTCGGCATGAACTTGCCGCCAAGTTTGACAATGACATCAAACGGATCGGGGAAGACCTCCGTCTCCGGCAGCAAGCGTCGGGCTGCGAATATATCCGCCTGCCCAAGCGCATCCCGCATTCGCAGCACACGGCGAACCAGACGTCGCATGCACCAACAAGCAGGGAATAGCTCTTTCGGGGATTCGGCAACAGGGGAGGAGTCCTCGTGCATGTCGGCGATCAGGTCTGTCGTAATGGTCGTCCCAACTCCCAGCCCCCCCAGAGGTTGGACTGGCTTCGCCATCTTTGATTTGCACGTCGAAAGCGGAGGTTGAAAGCCCGTGGACTCGCTGATCGGCATTGATCTTGGTTCGACGAATTTGAAGGCCATCGCCTACGACCTCGAAGGGCGGGCCCTGGCCCGGGCCAGCCGGCCCAACGAGCGGGTCAATCCGTATCCGGAGCATCCTGATTGGGCCATCTGGCGCCCGGAGGCCATTTGGAGCGGCGTGGCGGAGTGCCTCCGCGAGGTCGTCGCCCGACTAGCGGCCCCCGAGGGCATCCGTGGCGTGGCGGTCACCGGCATGGGCATGGACGGCGTTCCCATCGGCAAGGACGGCAAGTGGCTCTATCCCTTCATCAGTTGGCACTGCCCGCGCACCGAGCCGCAGTATCGCTGGTGGCTCGAACACATCGGGGCCGACCGTCAATTTGCCCTGGGGGGCAACCAGGTCTGGGTCTTCAACACGGCCCTGCGTCTGCTGTGGATGCGCGAACATGAACCGGCGATCCTCGACGCCACGGAGAAATGGCTCTTGATCGAGGATTTCGTCAACTTCATGCTTTGCGGCCGTGCGGCCACGGACTACAGCATGGCTTCGACGACGCTCTTGTTCGACCAGCGCGAGCAGTGCTGGTCGGAAGAACTGCTGACGGCTTCGGGCATCGACCGGCGCTTGTTGTGCGATCCGTTGCCCAGCGGCACGATCCTCGGCCAGATCCCCGCCGCGGTCGCCGAGTTGACCGGCTTGCCCAAGGGAACCCCGGTCGTTCTGGGCGGGCACGACTATTGCTGCGGGGCCCTGCCCACCGGGGCCTTCCGTCCCGGCGTCGTGCTCGATGTGACCGGCACGTGGGAAATGGTCGTCGCCCCGCTGGCCCAGCCCGTGCTCACTCCGGCGGTGCGCGAGATGGGCATCCTCGTCGACTCCCACGTGGCCCGCGGCGTTTGGGCGGCCATGGGCGCGACGGTCGCCGCCGACATGCTCGAATGGTTCCGCAAGGAGTTCGGCGCCGAGGAACGCGCGCGGGCCCAGGCCGAAGGGGGCGAAGATTGGGACTATCTGATGCGCGCGGCGCAAGCCGCGCCCCCGGGCGCCCACGGGGTCTTCTTCCTCCCGCATATGTCCGGCGGACACTGTCCGGTGGTCGATCCGCAGTCGATGGGCGCGTTCGTGGGCCTGCGGAACATCGCGACCAAGGGAGACCTGCTTCGGGCGGTCATCGAGGGGCTCGACTACCAGTTCCTCCAGGTCGTGCGCGGGTTCGAATCG
>CAZFKF010001464.1:0-1765 GCA_964518805.1 uncultured Planctomycetaceae bacterium
ACCGGCCGAAGTTGTACAAGAACGCGGCCTTGACGCTGTATTCGGCGCGGACGTCGGACTCATCGGCCTGCTGCGCCGGCGAAGGCGTCGCCAGAAGAAGCGTCCCCGCCAGGGCCGATGCGAGCATCAGCGCCATCCGGACCGGCAACGAAGCCCCCGGCCCGCCCGTCATCGCACGGTGAGTGGAGGTGAAGCCAGCGAATCTGGGTTGCTCCGTGCGGTTCACAGTTGCCGTATGCTCACACCGAACCGACGCAGATGGTACGTCGCCCCGGAACGGAACCGGCCTCGCGCCTCGTGACAGTCGCTACTGCTCTCACCGTCTTCGATCTCGCGAGCCGAGTCTGCGGCCTAGAGCGTACTCTCTACTCTAGCTCTTCCCTATGTCCTCGACGCGGAATGTCGGAATTGGGACGCAGATCCTCCGGAGCATCCCGCGCAATCGTCCAAGTCGGTTCCTCCCGCAGGTCAGAAGTGCGCGTCCAAGCCGAGTATGGCCGTGGTCCCGGGCTCTTTCACGAAGGTGGGGGTCCCGCTGGGACCCGCGATGACCAGCGAGCCGGGCTCGGCGTAGTCCTTATTGAGGAGATTCTCGATCGCCAACGTCAGCCGAATTCGCTCCCGCAAGCGGTAGTATCCGCGGAGGTCGAAGGTGGCGAACCCGGGGTTGGTCAGCTCCGAAAGACTCTCGGCAACGTAAGTGTGCCGGGCCACCATCTGGGAAGAGAACTCCACGCCCCAGCGATCCTTCTCCGGCTCAACCAGGCGCACGCCAAGCGTCCCGTTGAAAGGGTACATTCCCAGCACCCCCTCGGCATGGCCGATGGGGACGAACTTGCCGTCCTTGACAACGAACGAACCGCTGTCTACGTAGACCACCGGAGTGCAATTGACACCCCTGGTGTACGACATGCTGCCGAAGACGGAGAACCGGTCCGTAAGCTGAACCTCGCCGAACAAGTCGCCGCCGTAGAGCACGGCCAGATCGATGTTCGTATAGAGATAGCCGGCTTGGCAGGTGTCGGCGTTGACGTTCGTCGTACCCAGGTCCGTGCGCCACTGGGGGGGGAAGTACTGAAAGTCCCGGCCCATGACCTTGGGAGCGTCGATAAACGATGGCGCCGTTGGATCGATGAAGGCCGGGACGGGCGTGATGTAATCGCGAATCGTCGCGTAGAATCCCCGCGCGCCGTAGCGGAACATTTTCCGCTGGGACGTGATTCCGAAATCGACCTGCAGATTGCGTTCCGCGGCGAGATTCGATACCCCGGAGGCGTAGCTGTTGCCAAAGCGGGCAATGGGAACGTAGGGGTCGTCGCTGTACAGTTCCGCCAGATCGGGCGGACGCATGGCATAGCCGACGCCGAGGTTCAACGCGTGGTATTCGGTCAGCTTGAGCTTTCCGCTCGCATAAGCCATGCCCAGCGTCCGGCTCGGCTCGTCGTAGCCGGGCATGAAGTAGAACTCGTTGGGATCGGTGAACTGGGTCACCACCGGATCGTTGCGATCCATCGTCGCCTTGCACTGGTCGACCCTTCCTCCGATGTTGACCGAGAGTCGTTCGGACATCGGCAGGAACACGTCCGTGAGCACACCGCCGTCGTCCATCTGGGCCTTGGGTATGCCGAAGAGATTTCCATAGAAGATCTCCGTGCCGGCGGGATCGACGTCCCGTTCCACGTAGCGCTGCCCGTAACGCCGCCAGTCCACGCCGATCGTCCACTGGGGCGAATCTGCCTCGCCGAACGTGCGGAGAAGCCGTACT
>CAZFKF010001465.1:0-1765 GCA_964518805.1 uncultured Planctomycetaceae bacterium
CGGCCACATCGGCCTTGGGTTGGAGGAGCCGCGCGACCGTGCGTTCGGGTCCGTCGCGCAGGGCATCCTGGAGTTCGCGCCACGTGGCGCCAAAGCCCGCCCGGCGCAGCAGGTGCCCCGCCAGGCGAAGGTCCCAAGGCCGCTTGGCGTCGGGCGCGAAAGGCGCCCATGCCCACTGGGGATCGCGGGGCTTGCCGCCATGGCTCGACGCGCTGGTGTCGGTTTCGGAGAGCATGCGAACTTCCTATCGGAACAGCGATGAATGAGATTCTCCAGAGCCGTATTGCGGCTACGGGTTGAGCTTCACCGTGAGCCGGGCCTGGACGTTTTTGTCGTGCTCGCCGAACGAGAGCGACGCGTTGCCCAGCAGTTTCACGGCGTTGACGAGCACGCCGATGTAGTTCTCGCCCTCTTGCTGCGAGGCGCCCTTCTCCATCATGTTGTTTCGCACCAGCGTCTTGCGGTTGGCCCCCAGGATCGACGAAATCTGGACCGCGTCCACCTCGACCAGACTGTTCGTGTCGGCCAGTGGTTTGGGCTTGGCGGTCATTTCCTTCTTGATGGCGTCGATGAGGTCGCGGGCCAGGGAGTCGGCGGAACTGAGGATCACCGAATCGCCGAGCAGCGCCAACGTCGGCCGGAAGTTGTAGCGAATGCCCACCGGCCCCTTCTCTTCGCCGCGGACCTTGCCCGAATAGGCCACCGTGTAACGGACATCGGAGTGCGTCGGCCGGTCCACGATGTAACCCGGAACGCCCTTCTGCCCGCTCGTGAAGCTGACCAGCCCGACGGCCTTCTGGAACGCCTCTTCCATCAGCTCCGCGGCTTCCTTGGGATGAAAGACCGTGAAGATCACCGCGAAGGAGGGGAACTGGACCTGGGGGATTCCGAACTCGGGGTCGTATTTCTGTTCGGCGACGACGAAGCGGATCTCGGGCCGGAACTGGGAGAAGACCTCTTCGGTCAGGTCGCGGCCGCTGAAGAAGATCCCCATCATGTTCTCGAAGAAGATCAGTCCCGAGGTCCGCTCGGGGAACAGTTTGTCCTTGGCCGCGTAGAAGCCGTGCAGGTCGCGGTAGAAGCTCATCGCGGCAATTCGGCGCGGCACGGACAGGTTCGGCATCGCGCCTTCGCCCGGCTTCTCGGAGCGGGCGAAGGCCGACAAGTCGGCCTTGCCCCCGGCGCGCCCGTCCATGGTCGCGGCCACGGACAGGGTTTCTTTGTCGACGTTCAGCGACAAGGCCAGCCAGTTCGACTGCCTCACGGCGTCGATCATCCCGGCGAACAAGAGCGCGCCCAGAGGATTGGTATTCTTGTCGAGCGCCGCGTGCACGCCTGGAATCTGCTTGATGATCCCCAGATTGACGTAGGCCCGGGCCGCCGCGTCCTCGCCGGCAGCCTTCTTGGCGGCCTGATAGGCGGGCAGCGAGAGGAGGCTCTGGGCCTCCGTACCGGCCTTCGTGTCGAGCACGGCTTTCAGCCCCTCGGGCTTGCTTGCCGAGATGAACCTCCGTCCCAGGACCGTGTGCGCCTGGTTGTCGCCAAGCTCCCAGCACTTGGCGCCCCGGTAGTCGACCGATTTAACCCGCCCCGCGTTGCCTTGCCGTTCGGCATCTCCCTTGGCGAAACCGACGACCATCTCGTGAAGCCGGGTCAGGAAGTCCGCATCCTCGGCGTCAATCATCACAATCACGACGCCTTTGGAGGTGATTGCCGCCGTTGCCCCGCCCCCGGTGAGTTTCTTCAGACCGGTCTTCCAGTCGAC
>CAZFKF010001466.1:0-1764 GCA_964518805.1 uncultured Planctomycetaceae bacterium
GTGGGTGAACCGCGGCCCGTCCCGCACGAAGCGATGGCGATGGGACGGTGACCTCAAGTCCCTTTGGTTATAGCCCCCCAGCCGCTTTTAGACTGCGGCCCCGAGCGCTGCCTGCTGACTCCGGACGGCGGCCACGGCGGAAAGGGTGCTCTTCTGCCTGAGGCAGATTTCGCGGAAGATCGTCGGGCGCGGCACGCCTGCGAGGTGAAACACCACCTGTCCGTGGTGTAGGAACTGCATCTCGCCGGTGCGGAGCCACTCTTGGCCCGGTAGAACGCGGATCTCGATCTCATCGAAATCATCGAGTCCGACCGAGCGTTCTTCCTCTCGGCCGAGTCCCTTCTGGACAATGATTCGACGGTTCGTCAGGCAGTACCGACGAATGACACCGGGCATCAACTGCCAGGCAAACACCCCCAGACTGATGGGAATGGTCGCGAGGGCGAATAGCTTCCCGAGCGTGAAAAAACTTCCAACCCCGAGGCGAACTTCGCAAAGACGCCCGACGAAACATCCCCACTGCGTCGCGCCAATGGTCGGCCAGACAACCTTGCAGCGAGTCTCCCCGGGTTGATAGACGTCTTTCATGGTTTCGGTGCTCAACGTCGACGGAAGTGATCCCGTACTCACGCCTGCGGCCAGTGGGCGCCGAGGCGGTCTCTTTCATCGTCAGAGTGATACTGAATGATGAGGTCCAAGGCTCGCGGGGTCAATGGGGTTGGCCTTCGCGTCATCCTCGAATGCCGGTCGCAAACCCCCTTGCCGACGCGGAGGCGGGTTTGTTATACTCGTGACCTACGCTTCGTAGTCACACCTTCGATTGGAGCCAGGACAGGAGTCGCTGTGGGGGTCAAGAAAACCGGAAAAGGTCGTCGAAAACTGGGCCGGAAGAAGCGTCGCATGCGGTCCAAGATTCGGCATCGCAAGTAACGCTTCGTCGTGGCATGGTGCCATTGATCTTACTGCCCGGTATGGGCGGTGACGCGCGCATGTTCCGGCCGCAGTTGGCTGCTTTCGCCAACGCGCGGGTCCCCTCTTGGATTGATCCTCAGCCGGGAGAGTCGCTGGGATCTTATGCTGCGCGGATGGCGAGGGCAGTGGACCCCGGCGAGGCTTGTCTGATCGGTGGCGCGTCATTCGGCGGAATGGTGGCGGTCGAAATGACCCGATACCTGCCGCGTGCACAAGCCTGCTTTCTTATTGGGAGCATTCGCTCGCCGCGAGAACTCCCCCCCCGCATTCGGGTCTCGCGATTCTGGCTGAAGAAGGCCACCGTGGGTGTGCCCTACCTGGTGCCCGGCGTGGCCAGGGGGCTTCGCTTGCTCATTCCCCCGCGTGTGGCTGTTGCGACCCGGTCTATGCTTCAGCAACTCGCGGATTGCGACCGGCGATTTTTCCGCTGGGCCGCCTTGGCCGTGCTGGGCTGGGAAGAGCCGGCCGAACCGCCCCGCGTGCCGGTGCTCCAGATCCATGGGACCCGCGACCACATCCTGCCATGCCGATACACTCGACCGGACGTTCTGGTGCGCGGGGCGGGGCACCTTCTCTCGATGACCCACGCGCAGGAAGTGAACGCGTTTCTTCGCGACGGATTGGACAAGTACGGCTCGTCATGAGGCCGCGACGGCCAAGTTGACGATTCGCGCCTCGGGCACGAAGCGTGCCACCGTTTCGGCCGCGAGATTGAACCAGGCGCGGCAACGATCCAACACCGCGCTATCGGCCGTGGCAATGGTCCTCTCGCTGGCGATGAGCACAGCATCG
>CAZFKF010001467.1:0-1764 GCA_964518805.1 uncultured Planctomycetaceae bacterium
GCCGCCTCGAATGCAGGCGCCGTCTTCAAGGCGTAGATCTTCAACGCCTCTTGCGGCGGCAGGGACTTGCAGTTCACGTCCCGCCAGGCCAATTCGGCGCCCTGGCCCTCGCAGAGCCTGGTGTGCGCCTCGGCCAGCCGGGCCAGGATATCGGCCACCGCCTCGGTCGACAGCCAGGGACGCTGCTCGGCCACCAACCGGTAGCCCAGCCCGATCAGGTAATCGCCCACGTTGATCGCGGCGGGAACGCCGTGTCTGCGGTGCAGCGTGGGCAGACCGTAGCGGAAGGGATCGTCGTCCTCGATGTCGTCGTGAACCAGCGAGGCCTTGTGAAAGACCTCGATTGCCAGGGCGATCCGCCGCACGGGATCTGGGATTCGCGCTGCCCAGCCGGCGCCGTCGCCGTCGAACGCCCGCCCCCCGCGCATCGCGTCGTAGGCCGCCAGCGTGATGAACGGGCGCAGGTGCTTGCCCCCGCGTTCGAGAAAATCGCGGGCGATGGTCTGGGTGAGGGCCAACGGATGGGAGGCGTCCTGCGGGCGAGCGATCGCTTCTGTCGAGGATGTCCTGGAACCCCGTCCCGCGCCATTGCCGGCGGTCGTTCGCCAACGCGGCACCAGGCGGCCGAATTCCTGGGGATCGAACATGCGCCGCGCCAGTCGCAGCAGGTGCATGTAGGTCGGCGCCGTCGCGGCGCCGCCGCGATGGGGCGTGTCGATCATCTCGCGGACCCAGTCCTCATCGGTCGCGGTGTCGCGGCACGCGTTGTGCAGAAGCGGCACGGCCATGCAGGGGATGCCCGCCAGGAGGATCTTACCGAACGCTTTTTCCAGGGACGTCAGGCACGCTGCTCCAAGGATTGCGTCGGCCTCGCCGCGAAGGATGACGTCGACCACCGCCGGAGAGCCCTCGGCGATCAGCACCTGGTAGCCCTTCTGCTGAGCGACCGCGCGAAACTCCGAGAGGCGACACGCCCCGCAATCGCGGCAAGCCAACCCGTGCTCGTCATACTCGGCCTGACACTGGGCCGAGTCGCGCAGGCAGTGCGGCAACAGCAGCAGTCGTCGCTGCGGCGGGATGTTCTCCACCTGCTCGCGCCAGAACGCGCTGGCTATGGCGACCATGGTCCAGCCCAGATGGCTTTCGGGCAGTCCGAGTTCAGCGAGGATGTTGCGCGAGTGCGTTTCGATCCACGATCTCAGCAGCGGCCGTCCCCGATCGCTGTTGGCTACCAGTTTGGCCGCCCTTTGTCGGATTCGTTCCCTATCGATGCGCGCTTGCGGCACGACTTTCAAGTGCTCGCTCGCTGACATGTGCGACTCCGAGGCTGCCACGTCTTGATGCGCGTCCGACGCGAGGAAATGCGGTCCCCCTTCCCCTGGGCGGACCGCCGGGGGCGAAGACTGCGTGGCCGAACGGGTCGGGCGGGGATGGTTGGGTGCGGGGGACAACGTCGGGTCTCTCAGGCGGGGAGTACGTTCGAGCTGCAGACGAAGGCGGGACGCTAGGGCTTCGGGCAGGGCGGCCAACGGCGCGCCGCCTGCCCCAAGACCGACACGGTAAACACGTGCGGATACAGCTTTTCATAATACCACAGTCTCGCGAAGTATAAACCGATCGCCGCCGTTTCCAAGTGCTTTCCCTCCTCGACGGCTCGGAGCAGCCACTCGATTCCCCTCACAAGAGCCGGGATTGGCACGCCGTCAGGGGCTGCCAGTAAGGCCTCCACAGCGACGGCGGTCTCCTCCACACTTGCCCCGCCGA
>CAZFKF010001468.1:0-1764 GCA_964518805.1 uncultured Planctomycetaceae bacterium
CCCGAAATCGCTCGGCCTGAGCGGCGAGGAGGCGGCGGCCCGGTACCTCAAACGCCTGGGCTACCGGATCGTCGCTCGCGGCGATCGCCTCAAGACGGGTGAGATCGACCTGGTGGCGGTGGACCGTCAGACGGTGGTCTTTGTCGAGGTGAAGACCCGCGAGTCCACCGAAGCGGGGCACCCGTCCGAGGCCGTGGACGCAGTCAAGCAGCGTCGCCTTACGCGGGCCGCGGTGACCTTCCTCAAGCATCACGGCCTGCTGGAATCGCCCGCCCGCTTCGACGTCGTCGCCGTCACCTGGCCCGAAAACGAGCGCCGCCCGACCATCGAGCACGTCCGCAACGCCTTCGACGCCTTGGGCCGGTGGGAGTTCTACTCCTGAATTCGGCCACCTCGACGTCCACTCTGCGAACAGCCTCTTACTTGGGTTTCTGGGCGACCACCACGGCGCTCATGTCTTCGGAACGAACGCGGTGTTCGGCCGCTGCAAAGCCGGCCGCCCGAAGATCTTCGGCGATCTCGGCGAAGGTGTAGGTGTCGCCGCGCTCGGTGTTGGCCAGCATGTTGACGGCGAACATCGCGCCCATGGCGGGCCGGGTGCGATCGGGTTCCATGACGATGTCGCGCACCGCGATATGTCCTCCCGGCTCCAAGGCCCGATAGACCTTGGCGAACAGTCCCCGGCTATCCTCGCGGGCATGCTGATGGATGATCGCGCTCACCCAGGCCAGGTCGGCGCCCTTGGGGAGTTCGTCGCGGTAGAAGTCGCCGGCGGCGAAGTCCACGCGATCAACGAATTCCGTGCCGGCGAACCGGCTGCGGGCCTGCTGCACGGCGTCCGGCAGATCGAAAATCGTCGCCCGGGCCGCGGCATTGGCCCGAAGCAAGGCGATCGTCCACGTGCCCGACGCGCCGCCTACATCGAGCAAGTGCTTGAATCTCAGCGGGCCGATCCGGGAAACCAGGTCGTCGGCGATCGGTCCGGAAACGACGTGCATCGCGGCGATGAATGCTGCCCGGTCAGCGTCGAACCCGCGGATGCTGGCCGTGCGCGGCCCGGGAATGCCGGCCTTGACGATCCAGGCCAGTTGCGACCAGTTGCGGAGGAGGTTCATGCTGTGGTGGACCATCGGCAAGAGCGAACCCGGCTGGTGTGCGACGAGCATCGGTCTGAGCGGCTCTGGAACCGAATAGCGATCCGATTGCTTCGACAGCACTCGCAAGGCAACCAGGGCGTCGAGCAGGATGCGAGTCGCGCGCCGATCCGATTTCAGCCGCCCGGTCACTTCCTCCAGGGAAAGCACCTCCTGGCCGATCGCGGTGAACAGATCCAACTCAGCCGCCGCCCCCAGGACACACGCCGAACGAAAGCTTGCGGCCATTTCGAGGAGTTGTTCTCGTGTGGGCCACGCGTGGCTATTCATGCTTTGTCTCCTGTCGAGGTTTCGGTTTGGGCCGGCTATTCTGGCCCCATGGGGCAGCCCCGGCCCGCTATGCCCAGGGGTTCTTGCCCTCGGTCTCGGGCAGGGGCGATTGGTTTCCTCGTGACGGTCGCATCATTATTCCCGCCCGGTAGCAATCGGTCGAGGCTACAATAGAATAGTCGCCTTGAGGATCGACCCATGCAAGCCATCGGTGGAAGAACTCTTACCGCAACCGCATTGTGCTGGCTGACGCTCTGCGTTTTGTGCTTTGGACAGTTCAAGGAGTCGCCTGAAGCCGAAAGCCCCTCGAGGCAGATCGTGACCCGGCCGTGGCGCATGG
>CAZFKF010001469.1:0-1763 GCA_964518805.1 uncultured Planctomycetaceae bacterium
CCTTGAACTCGCGCGGATCGAGCATCCCACGTGTGAGCATCGCGCTGGTGAGGTAGCGAACGTCGAGGCCCAGCTCGTACGTCAACCCCGTCCACGTCTCGTGCGTTGTCTGGGGGGCGATGAATTCGCTGCCCGGGTGAACTTGCTCGCAGATCGCCGAGGGGACCGAATAGAAGACGGCGATGCCGCTGTGGCTCATCGTCGATCGCAGCAACAGATCGCCCAGTCCCCGACGCACGGGCCGCATTTCTTCGGTCAGTTCCGCGGTGGCGGGCCAGTAATCGAGCGTGGGGGAGAGATACCCACGAAACGTGCCCATGCCGTCCCACATCCAGAACCAGACGCTGTCGACGCCCTTCATGATCGCCCGCCATGCAGCGTCAGAAAGGGCGTCCGCGGTCTTGCTGTAGCCGATCCAGTTCGAGCGGATCAACGCGCGCGGAGCGGCAGAGCGGACCAGGTCGTCGCCGATGCTCGGATAGGGGCCGTAGAAGGTGTTCGTACCAAGGATGGCGTCGTAGTCGTCGCCGAAGCCACCGGTTCCCTCGTAGCCGGTCACTGCCCGCGGATCGAGTTGCCGATAGGCCGCGACGAATCGGCCGGCGAACCGCGACAGGTTTACCCGCGCAAACGCCTGCCGGTCGAGTGCGCGGGCGGGCGAAGTCTTGGCTGCGGCCGATTCCATGTTGTCCTTGCGGTCCAACAAGTCTACCTCGTCGAACGACTTGTACTGGCTGCCCCACGAGGCGTTGAGCTTGTCGATCGTGCCGTATTGGCCGGCCAGGTAGCGCCGATACGCAGCCAAGCAAGCCGGATGGACACAGCAGCCGAGCGTCACGCCTTCGTCGCCAAGAGAATAAACGAACACGCCTTGCTGGCGGAGCAACTTCTGATGGTCAACGATTCCTTGGACGTGTTCGTTCACGGCGGGCTCGTGGTTCCAACACACCGGTTTCATGCAGCCATTGGCGTCTTTTTCGTCGAGGATTCGCGTACTGTAGCAGGCCACCGACGCGTCGCACGCGCGGAGTACGGGCGGCTGCGCCCGCTGGCCACCCATGCTCGGGATGAGCGAGACGCCCATCCCCGCTCCCTGAAGCCGCTGCCAGGCATAGTACCCGAGCACGTCGTGCGGGGCGTCCCATTGGACGAAGTTGAACTGCCCGTGCCGCCGCTTGGGGACGGTGAACGAAGCCTCCTTCATCTCCAGTTCCTCGCCGGCAGTCATCACGGCAGCCTCGACGCGCATGAGAACCGTGGCCGCCGCATCGGGCCGGTACTCGAAGGTGTAGGATTTCGCCGGACCTTCCGCGATCGGGAATTCGTGCTGCCGCAGGACTCGGTCATACGAGTCCCGCAGCCGCACTTGAAGCACGGCGCCGGCAGGGGGCGGGCCGCGCAGGAGCGTCCTGACGGCGATCGGATCGCCGCGCTCGACGAATGACTGGCTCAACTCGATCTTGTCGACGCCGAATTCGCTCTCCACAACCATCGATGCGGCGCCGAAGGCTTCCACGCCACGCCCGCTACGGACCACGGCGTCCACCAAGTAGTCCCCGGCCCGAAGACGCGGAACCGCGACGGGCACCCGGACGGCCTGACCGGGTGCGAGCGTGGCGTCGACCGCAGCGAGGCCCTTCTTCCATCCGTCGCAGGCCCGGCGCAGTTCCAACTCGACCTGGACCGTGAGCGATCGCGGGGATTTCAGCACGAAAACGATTTCATCGGCACTTCTGAGGGGCAATCCTTGTGTCTTGGCGGAA
>CAZFKF010001470.1:0-1757 GCA_964518805.1 uncultured Planctomycetaceae bacterium
CGCCGCGGCCAAGAATCTCAACAACTCCGACATGGACTTCTGCGAATATCAGGGCCGGCTGGTGATCTTCTACTCGTGGGGCAACCAACTGGGAGTGGAACACCTGGCCGAGGCCGTGTACGACGGGACTCAAGCCGATTTCCTCCGCGGGTGGTTCCCGGAGAAGCACCCTCCTTCCCCGACGTCCGGGCATTGAATCGAAAGAGTGGCTTGCAAGACTGAGCCGCGCGCTCCTGATGCAGGCATTGTCCGGTCGCAGGGCGAGTGGCGCCGCTCGGCGCTCCGTTGATGGCGTGGTACGCCCCGATCAGCTTTAAGGGGGTGCTGCCGCGAAACGGGGGTGCCTCCCGGCCATGTTCTACCCGCGCTCTGGACACGGCCGGGCGGTTCTGTAGGATAGAGGGCGATTTCGATGAGGTTGCGCGAGTTCGGGAGGCCGATCCGCAGGTCGTGTGGGCTTCGGGCGGTCGAGCCCCGCATTGCGTCATCGACGGAATGAACGGGCAGCGGTTTGCACTCCCAGCGAATCGCCGGGACGGCGCAACCCCATCGAGACCCGGTTTCGTTCCCGGTTCGTTCCGGCCCCGATCGTGTCCAGCAATCCACTTGATGAGAGGAGCATCCCATGAGATTCCTTGCCGCCGCGCTTGTCCTGATTCTGTCAGGACCTTCCTTTGCTGCCGATACGGCGGAACCGGAAGAGGGCTTCGTGAGCCTCTTCGACGGAAAGACCCTCGACGGCTGGAAGGTGGGCGAGAACGCCAATCTGTTTCAAGTGCGTGACGGGGTGATCGTGATGGAGTGCCCTGCCTCGGTCCAGACGCCCGCGCACCTGTTCTACGACGGCGAAGTCGGCAACCACGACTTCAAAAACTTCGACCTCAAGGTCGACGTCAAGACGTTCCCCAAGGCGAACTCGGGCATCTATTTCCACACGAAGTACCAGGAGTCCGGCTGGCCCAACACCGGGATCGAATGCCAAGTGAACAACAGCCACATCGATTGGCGCCGGACGGGCAGCCTGTGGGCCCTGAAGAACCTCTCGTGGGGGCCCGAAACGCCGCCCAAGGACAACAAGGAAAACGTCACCATTCTGCCGAAGCCGCTGGTTGAGGACAACGTCTGGTACACCGAAGAGGTGATCTACCAGAACGGGCAGATCACCGTCAAGCTCGACGGCAAGACGGTGCTGGAATACACGGTTTCGCAGCACGACGTCCAACACAAGATCCCCAACAACACGGGCATGTGGCTCCCGCGCGGCACCTTCGCCCTGCAGGGTCATCCTCCGATGCCCGGCCAGATCAGCAAGGCGTGCTTCAAGAACATCCGCGTCAAGATCCTGCCCGACTGATCGGGCTAGTCTCGGGCAGGATTCCCTTGCGCCGGTCAATCCGATGCCGCGCTGAAGGTCCGCGCGGCAAGGGCGGATTCGAGACGCAGTTGGGCTCATGCCGTGCAAATGTCCGACGCCGTCCCGCGCGGAGGTAGTAACGCCAAGCGGCGATTCACTGCACTCACGCCGCCGCACCGCTCCAACGGGTATCGCCGATAGGCCCAGCTTCACCAAGCGGCGGCCGCATCGTGGGCCTGCGGGAGTATCCGTGGTCACCTCACGACCATGGGGGCACCATCGCGATGCCCCATTCCTTCCAGAACCTCCATAGACGTCGATACTCACTCCGCAAGTTGTCGAAGCACGTGCCGGGCCCTCGCATCGCAAGGACCAGGGCGACAGGCGTATAGACTGCGAACAC
>CAZFKF010001471.1:0-1757 GCA_964518805.1 uncultured Planctomycetaceae bacterium
TGCTCTCGGGTTGCTGCCTGGGGTACCCTCTGTATCATCTGGCCGTCGAGCCGATCCCCCTGACGTTGGATCGACTCCTGTGGCTTGTCCTCCTCGTCCAGTACATCGTCTGGCGAAGGCTGCATGGTGCGGCGGCGAAGCCCATCGGGTGGCCGGACCTAATCTTGGGACTATTCGTGGCGATGCTAGGTCTGAGCGCGCTGGCGCTCAACTGGGAGGCCCGCGACCTGCCGGCGATGTCCAAACTGTTGTTCTTCTTCATGATGCCGTGTGGCGTCTACTGGGCTGCGCGGCAATCGAGGATCTCGGGCCCGGCCGTGACGGGGGTGCTTGTCTGCCTGACGCTCTTCGGGATCTACTTGGCCGTGACGGCGGTGGGCGAGCGGTATAGTCTGCCTTGGATGGTGTTTCCGCCCTATGTACTTTCGCCCGAATACCCCGAGTTCCTGGGGCGTGCCCGAGGTCCCTTGCTGACTCCGATCGGCAACGGCATTTATCTCGGCACGTGCCTGGCGGCGGGTTGGCTATGGTTCACGCGATTGGGGCGCTGGGGGAAGGCGGCGATGCTGCCGATGCTGGCGCTCGTGACCGGAGGCGTCTACCTGACCTTGACGCGGAGCGTGTGGATGGGAGCCGGCCTGGGACTGCTTCTGGTGGTCGCGGCGACGGTGCCGCGGGCGTGGCGCGCGTCGATCGTTGCCGGATCGCTGATTGCCGTGTCCGTAGTGGCCGCCACGCAGTGGGAGAAGTTGTTGAGCTACAAGCGCGACAAGGCCCTGAGCGCCGAAGAGACCGCCGAATCGGCGAAGTTGCGTCCGATCCTGGCCACCGTGGCTTGGAGGATGTTCCTCGACCGGCCGCTTTGGGGCTGCGGTTTGGGACGTTACGTCGAGGTCAGCAAGGAGTATCTGGCCGACCGCAACAGCGACCTGCCGCTGGAAAAGGCCCGGCCCTTCGTGCAGCACAATGTGCTCTTGGCGCTGCTCACCGAGACGGGCGCAATAGGGATGGGCTTGTTTGCCCTGCTGCTGGCGCTCTGGTCGCGCGAGGCGTGGCGATTGTGGCGGCGGCCGGAGCACACGGCGGAGCAAAGGCAGCTTGCGCTGCTATTCCTGGCGGCGGAGGCGAACTACCTGGTCAACGGGATGTTCCACGACGTGTCCATCATCCCTGCCGTCAACATGCTGCTGTTCTTCGTTGCCGGCATGACCGTGGGGGCAGGCGCCGCAGAAGAGCGAGGGCACACGGAGTTGCAGGTTGCGCCACAGCACAACGTTCCATCGCAGAGTTGTGCTGAAGCATAACCTACGACGCTGAAGCATCATCTGCGAAGCAACGCGCAGCGATCCGCCGGCGCCGGCCGCGTTCAGGATGGCACGGACGGCGCACGGCGGCGGTGGTTCAGCGGGTGGGACCGGGCACGAAGGTCGGTTCCGGGCCGGGAGTGACCATCATCGCTCCGCCCGGGGCGCACGCCGCGCCGCTCGGAGCGCACGGATCGCAGGGAACTGCGGGGGCAGCGCACGGATCGCAGTATACGGGCGTGGGCATGGTGACTGCCCGGGCCGGCGCGCCGCGGTGGAACCAGTCGCACGACCGGCAGCCGGCCGCGCCGACCATCAGGACTCCTACAGCCGTCAGCAAGATTAGCTTCTTCATTCTTGACATCTCCCGTCCAATCTGGCGCGCTTCATCGCGAAGGCATCGACCAAGCAACTCTACACCACGGACGATGATGTGCAAACGCAACACGGAGG
>CAZFKF010001472.1:0-1756 GCA_964518805.1 uncultured Planctomycetaceae bacterium
GCTGATTCGACAATTCGATGTGAATGTCGTGCTTCCTCATCTCGGCCGGAGCAACAACGGCGCCGAACTGGTATCGAGGATTCGCTGGCCGTTGTGCTCGGGCCACCATTCTCCCTTGACGGTTCTCGCATTCGCTCCGTCGAACAGTTCGTACAATGTCGGATGGGCGAGCTTGGCCCTCGGCAGCAGGTCGCTCCAGACGAGCCTCGTGCCGTCGGTCAATTCCATGGGCTTGCCTTGCGTGCCGTCGCACAGCCTGTCCGTTGCCTTCAGCGGAAATGGATAGACATAGACGTATTCGCCCTGGAGAGGCGATTGGGCCGACGCCGAATTGTCTCTGTCCCGCTCGCGAATGAGGAACGCGAAAGGCACGACCTTCTTGGTTCCGTCAGCCAATGTCACGGTGACCTCGGCCTTGCTTTGACCCGCGTTGTTGGCCTTCACGTAGGCACTGATGTATCCCATTCCGACTTTCCCCGTCTGCGGCTTGGGAGTCAGTGCCACGATCTCTCCGTCGGTGCTGGCGATCCATAGCGCCGTCAGGGCGCGATTCTCCACCCGAAGCGCGATACGCTTCGGAAACGGAGGAGCGACGGGATAGGATACCTGCAACTCGATCAGATCGTTCGTCGTCACCTCGCGCACCAACCTGGGGAACGGTCCGTAGATGCTGACCGGCTCCTGGATCCGGAGGTGAGAGGAATTGAACTCGGCCGAGACGCTCTGCCCTTCGGCGTCTGCGCCGGCCGCTGAAGCAGCCAGGACGCAAAGCAGCGCTGACAGCGAGGCAAGAACCAGGACGTGCTTTCTTTGCATGATCATTCCCTCCCCGTGGTTGACGACGAACGTCGGCAGATGCCGAAGCGAGGCCGCTTGGAATCGTGTGCCCTCACACGCGACGACCGCACGCGCAACCAGCCTACCGCGCCTACTTGCCTCGCCTACGGAAGATGCGGGCAAGCGCCAAGGGGGCCTTGGAGAAGGCGCAAGGGGGCAACCTCCCTCAGGCGTTCAGGAGAGAGCACGAATCGAGAGTCACCGTGCTTCACACCCCCCAAAGGCTCGCGCATGGGGCGGGAGAGCATGCGGGTGGCTTCTTCGTCGTCGGGGAATCGCTCGTGGAGGCCGTCCCAGCGTAGGGGGCGGGCGAGTCGCATTGCGATGATGCCGAGGTAGGCGGCGCCGATCGAATGGTGGGCGGTCTCTGGGGGAGCGACCGTCGGCTTGCGCGAGCGGATGCAGTCCAGGAAGTTCTGCTTGTGATCGTCGCTTCGGTACAGACGCACATCGTTGGGGCTCAGAGGCGAACGTGGCCCACGAACGCTGCTGGCTGCCGGTCTGCCAGACCGTGCCGTAGCGGCGGGCGGCGTCGCAGATGGCACGCCCCTCGGCCAGATTGTGGGCCAGCGGCTTTTCGGAATAGACGTCCTTGCCGGCCCGGGCCGCGGCGATGCCGATCGCCGCGTGCCAGTGATCGGGCGTGGAAATGACGACCGCATCGATGTCGTCGCGGGCCAGCACGTCGCGGAAGTCGTTGTACCCGGCGCAGCCGCCTGCGCCATACGCCTCATGGACGATTCGTTGCCCGCGCCGGCGACGTTCAGCGTCGACATCGCACACGGCCGCAACGCGCACCCCGGGCATTGCAATGATACCGCCCTTGAGATTGTAGCTCTCCTGAAAGGGATTGCTGAGGTTGGCCAGCCCCTGATTGCCCAGGCCGATGAACGCCAGTCGGACGTGCTCGCTGGGCGCA
>CAZFKF010001473.1:0-1755 GCA_964518805.1 uncultured Planctomycetaceae bacterium
CGCCAATCAGCGTGCAAGGATGATCGAAGAGCAAATCGACTTTCATAAGGCAGTCGAGGCCGTGGTCGATTGGGTGGAGACCCACAGCAACTGGAACGACACGCTGGTGATCTGCACCGCCGACCACGAAACCGGCCTGCTCTGGGGGAAGCAGTCGGACACGACGGCGTTCGAGCCGGTCGTGGATCGCGGCAAAGGCAAGATGCCCGACATGCGCTACCACGCCCTCACGCACTCCAACAGCCTGGTTCCTTTGGTGGCGAAGGGAGCCGGATGCGAGCAGTTCGCCCGGCAGATCCGCGGCGTTGATGCTGCCGCGGCCAAGCACTGGAGTTTCTCAGGCCAATACGTCGACAACACCGACGTGTTCACCGTGATGGCTTTGGCACTGGGCGAGCCGGTGAGCCGTCCGTAGCACAGCGATCGTTCGGCGGCCGCCGAAGGACACGGTCCGGCCATCGTTCTGCTGTGGCACTGCGCGTCCACCCTGTTTGCCCGATTCTTCGAAGCGGTCCTACCGGACGACTCGAATCGGAACGCTCGACGAAGACCCGGCCGTGCGGAGGCTGCAGGCGTATCGCCCTGCGGCGAGTCCGTCGGTGTGGATCGATGCCATGTGGACGCCCTGTTCCACCCGGCCGGCTGCCAGACGCCGCACCGGCTGTCCGGCCGCATCGTAGACGTCCAGCGCCACGTCGGATGGCGTCGGAATCGCGTATTCCAGCACGGCGGTGCTCTCGTCGCGTTCGGCGCCCATGCGTCCCAGCAGTCGAAGCGCGGGGCGCTGGCCGTTTGGCGACGCGGCGACGGATTCGCTGGGATAGTCGTAGGGCTCGTTGCAGAGATGATACGACGATTCTTCGGGTCCGGTGAGGTAGGGCGACTTGAGCGGCGTGCGGAACCGCTCCAGGGCCGCAAGCGGCGCCAGTCGCGGGCTGCCGTTCTCCCAGAGGTAGATCGGGATGTTGCGCGGATCGAACGCTGTGGTCAGCCCTCGTTCCTTGGCCAGATGGAACAAGCCGAAATTGCCCGGTTCGTGTCCGGCGAGCCAATGGCCGAGGATGTCGACCCGAAACGGGTCCTTGCCAAACAATACCAGGTTGGTCAGGAAGACCTCGGGAGTCCGGCCTGGGCCGGGCCCTCCCGCGAAGCCGTCGCCGTTCTGCCCGCTAATCCCTTCGATCACGTGGAGTCCAACCGACGGCCCGACCACCGATAGGTTGTCCAGCGTCCGCTGGGCCCACATCTCCATCCAGGCAGCCTTGTCATTATCCCAGCGAGGAATGCGGGCCGCCCTGTGCTGCGCGTAGAGCATGTCGCAGCGATCCTCGGCGTTTGGCTGGAAGTCCTCGGCAAGCTCCTTCTGCAGGCCCTGACAAAAGTGCAGATAGGGCGAGACCGTCAGGCCCTGAAGGTTCTTGGCGCAAAGCGTCAGGCCCATGGCGTGCGTCTTGAACTTGGCGATGTTGATCAGATACGCGTCCGGATACATGAACGGGCCGAGGTATCCGATCCGCTTGAAGACGACTCCACCGGGACACTCCTGAAAGATGGTCTCACGGTCGGCCGGGTCGTCGTAGTGCACGCCGGCGCGTTCGGCCATGTCTTGGTACTTGGTGTCGGGCTGGTTGGTTCCGATGCCGTCGCGCACGTAGATCCGGCTGGCCGAGAACCCGGTTTGCGTCATCCCGTCGACCATGCCCCCCACGAATTCGCGGTCGGTGATGATGGCGTAGGTGTCGCCCGACCGGCAGT
>CAZFKF010001474.1:0-1753 GCA_964518805.1 uncultured Planctomycetaceae bacterium
CATGTTCTACTACCCGGGCATCCGCGTGGTGAAATTCGAGCCGCAGAAGGACGGCACGGTGAAGGCCCGGCTGGCGATCGCCGGCGACTGCCGGCTGGGGTTGCACGCCCTGAGGCTTCGGACCGCCACAGGGATCAGCAACCTGCTTCAGTTCAGCGTGGGAAGCCTGCCGGAGATTACGGAGACTGAGCCGAACAACGATTTCGCAAAAGCGCAGAAGATCCCGCTGGGCGTAACCGTCAACGGAGTGGTTGAGAACGAAGACGTCGATTCCTTCGTCGTCGAGGCGAAGAAGGGACAGCGGATCACGGCGGAGATCGAAGGGGTGCGACTGGGCGAGGCCTTCTTCGACCCGTCTCTGGCCATTCTGGATAGGAACCGCTTCGTGCTGGCCGAGGCCGACGACACCCCGCTGGCGTTTCAGGACAGCGTGGTGTCGGCCGTCGCTCCCAAGGACGGCAGCTATGTGATTCAAGCGCGCGAGAGCGCCTTCGGGGGCTCGCCGCAGTGCCGTTACCGGCTTCACGTGGGCACGTTCCCGCGGCCGCTGGCAGCCTGCCCGTTCGGCGGCAAGCCGGGGCAAACGCTCGACGTGCGGTGGCTTGGCGACGTGGGGGGCGAATGGGTCCAGAAGGTGTCGCTGCCTGCCGTAGCCCCGCCGCTGTTCGGCCTCGGCGCGCAAGACGCCCAGGGCGTCGCGCCGTCGCTCATTCCGTTCCGGCTCGTCGACCTGAACAACACGATCGAAGTCGAGCCCAACGACAGTCCGGCCCAAGCCACTGCGTTTCAGGCCCCGGTGGCCCTCAACGGCGTGATCGCCAAACCCGGCGATGTCGATCATTTCAAGTTCGCGGCCAAGGCCGCACAGGTATACGACGTCCGCGTCTTCGCCCGCTCGCTGCGATCCTCGCTCGATTCGGTGCTTTCGGTCGCCCGGGCCGGCGGGGCCGCCGTGGCAGCCAGCGACGACACCGATACGCCCGACAGCTATGTCCGCTTCACCGCCCCGGCCGACGACCAGTACGTCGTCGCGATCCGCGATCACATGCAGCGCGGCGGACCGGAGTACGCCTATCGGATCGAGGTCACGCCGGTCCAGCCTCGCCTGACGCTGAACCTTCCGGAGCGGACCGCGTTCGTGGACGTCACCTGTTCGGTGCCGGCCGGCAATCGCGTGGCGCTGATGGCGGGGGTTCAGCGCGAAGACCTGGGCGGGCCCGTCAAGCTTGAGATCAAGGACTTGCCGCCCGGCATTTCGGCGGAGACGCTGCCCGTGGACGCAGACCAGACGGCCGTGCCGGTCCTGTTCACCGCAGCCGCGGACGCCAAGCCGAGCGGCGCATTGGCGGATTTCGTTGGCCGCACAGAAGGCAATCCTTCGGTCGTGGGCCACCTGCGCCAGCGGACTTCGCTGGTGCGCGGGGCCAACAACCGCGAGATCTGGAACCATTGGACGGAGCGGATGGCGGCGGCGGTGACCGAGCGGGCTCCATTCCGCGTGGACATCGTCGAACCGAAGGCGCCGGTGGTTCAAAGCGGGGCCATGGACTTGAAGGTTGCCGTGACGCGCGACGCCGGCTTCAAGGCCCCCATCACGCTGCAAATGCTGTACAACCCGCCCGGCGTCTCGACGCCGCCCACGGTGACCATCCCGGAAGGAAAGAACGAGGGGATCGTTCCTTTGACCGCCGACGGCGGGGCTGCGGTGCGCAAGTGGAAGATTGCCGTGCTGGCCACGGCCACGGTTGGCGAT
>CAZFKF010001475.1:0-1752 GCA_964518805.1 uncultured Planctomycetaceae bacterium
CCGATAGTCGCGAGCGATCATGGCCTGTTGCTCGAACGAGTCGATCCGGGCCTTTCCCAGCCCGGCCCGTTCGATCCGGGCGCACAGTTCGCGCATCGCCTGGCGCAGGAAGACACTCTTCCCCGCGCTTGGCCCGCCGGCCAGGAAGACGGGCCGCTCGGCCAATTCACCGATGGACGAGAGGATGAGGGGACGCCCGCACCGGCCACAGCGCCGCTGTAGCTTGTTGCGGCCCAGGAAGTCCATCGTGGGCAGTCTCGTGGCCCTTCCCGGCGCATGCTGGCAGACGTGGTGAAAGATGCCGTAGAAACTTGGGCGCAGGTCGGCGTATGCGTGGCCGCAGTCGCCGCATACGTGGATGGGCAGCCCCTGGTACGAGCAGTCATCGTAGGGGCACTCGTAGGTGATCTTCCGGCGGACCAGCCAGAGCCCGTGGAGTCCGCGCATCGGAAGAAAGACCAGAAGCGAGAGTCCGGTCAACAACGCCAGGGCGAGGAGATAGCCCCCGAACACGACGCCGCCGCCTGTTGCGGCCGCGCCCGCGGCCACTGCCAGCACGGCGACGGCGGCGGCTCCCGCGCCGGTTCGGGCTGCCAGGTGCATCGGCGCTTTGAAGCCCCACGCCAGGAGCCACACGTAACCGGCCATCACGGCCATGGCCGCCATCCCGCCGCGATCGACTTCCCGTCCGTAGGCCCGTTCGTACGCGACATACGCGAGAGCGAACCCGACGCCCAGCAAGACGAGTCCGATTCGCAGGGGGATCTCCAGCAAAGCCTTCCCGCGGCCGTTCCAGAACCACCCCCAAATGGTCTTGGCCATTGAGAGAAAGCGAGCGAACGACGCCCGAGCCCGATCGCGATAGTCGTGGTAGGCCCGCTCGAATAGGTACATGCGCTGACGTCGTCCGTCGATCGGTTGCCCACAGCCGGGACAACGCACCGCCTGCCCCGGGGCCGTTGCGGGCCGGATCGCCTGCTTTCCGCACTTGGGACAAGTGACTGCCGTTGCCATGGAACCTCGCTCTACGGTTCGTTCTCCGCGTGGTCGCGTGTCTCGCGTGCATGGGGACTACCTTCCTCCCTGCCGACCAACGCTTCCCACCACCGTCTTACGATTCGGGAAACGAAACGGTGCGGCGGCAGGCGCTCCGGTTCCGAACGAGCTCGCTGCTCTTCCGCCGGATCATCGGCCCGGGCCACGACGTCGGGCTTCGCTTCCGATTCGCGTCCGACGAGAGCTCGACCATGCTCCAATTCGGACATCTCACGAACGAAGACGTCTTGCAGGTACTCGTGGAGCAGGTCGCGCACGCGCAAGTCAAGCCTTTCGGCAATTTCCTTGAGACTATCGCGCAGAAGAGCGAGGTTCTCCGTTTCTCCGCGCTGAGCAAGTCTGGTGGCCCACGGCATGAGTATCGATACGGCCTCGGTCGCCTGCTCGGGCCGCCGAGGCACGCACATCAGCGACCGGACGGCAGCGCGAAATCCGCTGGCGTTCACGCCCGAGTCCACAAGTCCGAATGCCGCAACGAGGTACTCCCAACTCGCGGGCGAACGCCCTAAGCCAAGCTGCTCGATGAACTCGTGCAAACGGCTCAATCGCGACCGCTGGTTCCGCCGTACGCACTCCGCCGCGAATGGGGCGAAAGCCGACGACGGAGGCATCTCGCTGTAGCGGTTGCCAACAGAGTTGAAGACCGCGAACTGTGACCGGTAGTCGTCGGCGAAAAGGCTCCAGACGCGATCGTCC
>CAZFKF010001476.1:0-1752 GCA_964518805.1 uncultured Planctomycetaceae bacterium
TGGCCCCGGGCTTGACCATATTGGCCGTGACGAACTTGGCTTGTCCGATGGCCACGATCAAGATGTCGGCCTGGCGCGTGACGCCGGGCAAGTCCCGCGTGCGGCTGTGGCAGACGGTGACCGTGGCATCGCCGCCCTTGCCGCGCTGCATGAGCATGATGGCCATAGGCTTGCCGACGATGTCGCTCCGCCCCAACACCACCACGTTGCTGCCGGCTATCGGGATGTTCTTCCGGATGAGAAGCTGATGGACGCCATGGGGAGTGCATGGCAGGAACCGCGGCCGCCCTTGCACAATCCGGCCCACGTTCTCCGGGTGGAAGGCATCCACATCCTTCACCGGGATGACGGCGTGCAGCACCCGCGACTCGTCCATCCCTTTGGGGAGAGGCAACTGAACGAGGATTCCGTGGACTTTGGGGTCGTTGTTCAGCCGGTCGACGAGCTGAAGGAGCTGCTCCGTGGTGCTTTCGGCCGGCAAACGGTGCAGTTGGCTTTCGATACCCGCCTTCTCGCAAGCCTTGCGCTTGTTTCGGACATACACCTCGCTCGCAGGGTTTTCTCCCACCAGAACAGCGGCCAGGCATGGCGTCACCCCAGTAGAAGCCTTGAACTCAGAGACACTGAGGGCAGTCTCACTGCGGATCTCCTCAGCCAGGGCCTTGCCGTCTAGAATCATTGCGCTCACGTGGTGTCTCCTGCTCGGCGTCGTTGGGGCGGGAAAGGCCCCATTCTACTCGATTGGCGACCGCTGTCAGCGGGTCCGCTCCGTGCGAGGCCGATCATCGTTCCGCCAAAGCTATTTGCTGCAAGGACCGGCACTTGTATAATACTAGATATTGTTTGGAAACATAGTAATCAATCAGATTCACGATCGCTCGTGTGCGTCCGCGTATTCACCCGGGGATGGATCTCTGAAGGCACGGGCACGACGATTGCCTCAGGGATTGGCCTTGGAGTCCTCGGTAGTATTTGTACGATAGCGTGCCGGCAACTTCCGGCTTGTCCGCAGTGATGAGAACAAACCGTCCATGACGAATCCTTCCGAACCCAGCGGCGTAGAAAAGATCAAGGCGGCCAGCGACTACCTGCGCGGCACCATTGCCGCGGAACTGGCCAACCAACAGGACGCCTTTGACGAAGACACGGCGCAACTGCTGAAGCACCACGGCATGTACCAGCAGGACGATCGCGACCGGCGGAACGCCAAGGACGCCCAGGGGAACAGACTCGGCAAGGCCTATTCGCTGATGGTCCGGGTGAAACTCCCCGGGGGCAGGCTCACGGCCGAGCAACTCGTCGCGCAATTGGATCTTTGCGACGAGCTGGGCAACTCCACGGCGCGGATCACCGATCGCCAGGATCTCCAACTCCACGGCGTCTTGAAGCGGAACGTGCGCCAGGCCATCCGCCGCATCAACGAGGTCCAGCTTACCACGCTCGGCGGCTGCGGTGACGTGGTTCGAAACGTGATGTGCTGTCCCGCCCCGCTCCGCAACGATCCGGTGCGCGACGAGATGCAACAGATGGCCTCGAATTTGTCGAGTTGCCTCTTGCCGCGTTCGACGGCCTACCACGAGATCTGGCTCACCGACCCTGAAACCGGCGAGAAGAACCTCTACGGCGGTGGATCCGAGGGTCACGAAATCGAGCCGCTGTACGGCACGACCTACCTGCCGCGCAAGTTCAAGATCGCCTTTGCGCCGGCGGAAGACAATTGTGTCGACGTCTACGCGAACGACCTCGGGTTCT
>CAZFKF010001477.1:0-1751 GCA_964518805.1 uncultured Planctomycetaceae bacterium
GTGAAGCAGCGTGTAGGCGGCGGAAGAGGGGGCGGGAAGCTGGCCGAAGGTCACGGCATCGTCGCCGGCTTCGACCGTGACGGAAAAGGACTCCGAGGCCGTGCTTTCGGAGAGCGGCGGAATCTCGGCAGGCGGAGGCGTGTAAGACCTGTTGGCGTAAACCAGCTTGTACTCGTAAGTCGTGTCCGGGGTCAACGAGCCCCCGGTATCGGAAGCCCGCGTGACGTTCGTGATGATAGGGGGAGACGAAAGGGAAGCCGTGCCGTTCGAGTCGGGCGCGGTGTACGAACCGTCGCTCAGCGGCACCGTCTCGATCTGTTCGGCCGTCGTGGCGATGTCGCCCGTCGGAGACAACTGTCCTTCAAGGTACACGTTGCGCGTGGCCTGGGCCACGGCGGCCGATCCCAGGGGAATCGTGATCGCCGTCAGCCCGGACGTGTCGATCTCGTAATTGCTGTCCACGCCGTAGCCCAGCAATCGCTGCCCCGTGATCGACACCATCTCGCTCTCGGAGTTGAGCTTGAAGACGCCGTTGCGCGTGTAGAGCTGTTCGCCCGCGCCTCCCTCGACGATGAAGAAGCCGTCGCCCTGGATCGCCAGATCGGTGGGGCTGGAACTGTGCTGGATCGTGCCCTGGGTGAAATCGGGCGTGATCTCGGCCACCTGGGTGCCTAGCCCGGTCTGACGCGGATTCGTACCGCCCGAGTTGTCCGTTGGGGCCGAACCGAGGCTCATCGTCTGGAGGAACTGGGTGGCAAAATCGGCCTCCGACTGCTTGAACCCCACCGTGTTCGCGTTGGCGAGGTTGTTGCCCACCACGTCGATCGTCGTCTCCGACGCCGACAGGCCGGTCAAGGCCGTGCTCAATGCCGATGCGAGTCCCATGGCTTGCTCCTTCTATTCCCCGAAAACCCGAAACGGCCGTTCGTCACGTGCTGCCATCCGGGAGGATTTCTGAAACGTTCTTCAAATCCACGGTGTTGGTTCCAACGTGCAGCTTGGCCACGCCGTCGTTAATCGTCACGCTGTCGACGGTGCCGGTGACGGAGTCCGCATCGTCCGTCAGGCCGGCAATCGTCCGCCCGATCAGGCTGCTGGCCGTGGCGAGGCTCTGGCCCAATTGCACCGCTTGCAGCGTGTCGGTCAATTCCAAGCTCGCCTGGATCGAGCGGATTTCGGAAACCTGTTGAACGATTTGGGCGCTGTCCATCGGGCTCAAGGGGTCCTGGTTCTGCAATTCCGCCACCAGGAGCTTGGTGAACGTCTCGACGTCCAGCTTGTCGTAAGCACTGCTGAGCGAGCTGGCGCCCGAACTCGACGAACTGCTGCTTTGGGTTCCGCTGACTTCACTGGTTGCCACGGGGAACGACTCCTCTACGAAAGGCCTAAATGACGACGTCGAAACTCGTGTTGGGGCTGATCCGCCGAGCGGTGTCGTTGGCGGTTGGTGTGCCCGACGCGCTCGGCCCGCCGCGGGTCCCCCGCGCGGCGTAGCCCGTCGTCGGCGGCTGCCATCGCGATTGGTCTGCCGTGTGCTGCGAGAACCCGCCTGGCGATTGCCCCTGCCATTCGATCTCAAACGACTCGACTTTGATTTGATGTTCGGCCAACCGCTCCTTAAGGGCCGGAAGGTTGTCCAGGAGCATGTTCCGCGCGGCTTCGGTTTCGGTTTGCAGGCGGGCGCTCATGTGGCCGTCGCGCACGGTCAGGTCGAGGCGCATGCCCCGAGTTCCGGAGGATGCAGACGGAGA
>CAZFKF010001478.1:0-1749 GCA_964518805.1 uncultured Planctomycetaceae bacterium
ATCGGCACGGTGATCGGCGTCTTGGCTTCCAGATGGGAGCACGGCGCCAAGTCCAGTAGCGTGGCCGGCCCGAAGAACTTCTCCAGCGGCATCTGGTCCAAGGTCTTGCCGTCGTCGAGGAAATGGTAGGGCACGTCGAGGTGCGTGCCGTGGTGTGTCGACAGGCTCAACTCGGTAATGTTGTAGCCGCAGCCCGCCACGGTGGTGTGAACGCGTACGCGAATCTGTGGGTCCGAGGGGAAATTGAGCTGGCCCGCTTCGAGCGGATAGGAGAGATCGATGAACTTCGGCATCGTCGCGCCTCGCAGTCGGGAAATCTCGCCGGAAAAAAGAACGAATGCGTCGGTCAAACCTTCCCTGCACACCACAGCAGCCCGCGATACAGCACCTGGCGGAAGCCGGCATTGACCCAGGTCTGGCTGTCGTGTCCCGATTCGAAGCAGAAGACACGCGACTTCTTGTACTGCCGGGTCCAGCCGATGGTTTTCATGCTCTTCGGATGATCGACCGTGAGCAGGATCTGGCTGTCCGGGCCCGCATCGGCCATGGGGTAGGTCTCGTCGATCATTTCCCAGGCAGCCATGTCCCGAGTGATGGGATGTGCCGGATCGGTCACTTTGACGAAGAGTTTCTGGTTCATGTGGTAGCCGAACTTGCGGTCCTTGATGCCAACGATTTCGGACCAGGCGGGCCACTGCGGATAGGCCAGCAAGGCGTGGTGCAGCACCAGAATGCCCTGAGGCGTGCTGCCGAGGTGCTCGAGGGCGTCCTTGGGCCGGCCGGCGTACCAGGGCAGCCCTTCGTTGGCCGGGCCCTGCATGAGCATGATGTAGAAGCAGACGGCGTCGTAGCTGTCGCGCACGGCGGCCGGCGAGGACGCGAAATCGTCCATGTGCTGGATCACGGCATTCACGCCCGGCAGCGCGGCGAACAGCTTGTGAAAATTCGGCACGTCGTAGGCGTGCCCGCCGGTGACCACGGCCACGGTGATCGGGATATGCTGGGGCGCAGGCTTGGCCTCGGCACCCAACGCCGGGCAGGAAAGCCCCCCGGCGGCAGCGAGTCCCGCCACGCCTGCCCGCCGCAAGAAGTCGCGCCGTTGGTTTGCATAAGAATCGGATTTCATGGTTTCTCTCTCCTATGGATTCCAGGGCGGGACAAGTCCCGCCGCCAAACGAGATTGTCCGACTGAAAACTTCCAATCTCCAATCCCTGGCCCCTAATCCCCAGTCCCCTCCCCCTTACACGTCCCACGGTTCGCGCCGTGTGCGGTCGAGGAAGCGGTTGGCCTCGTTATCGTTGACAAAGACCTCCTGTTCGGGGTCCCATCGCAGCGGCCGGTTGAGCTGGTAGGCGATATTGCCCAGATGGCACACGGTGGCCGTGCGGCAGGCGATTTCCACGTCGGCGTTGGGCGTGCGGCGCGTGCGCACACACTCCAGGAAATTCTGGGTGTGGCTCTGGTTGCCGGTGTTTTGGGTAATGGTGGCTTCCTCGGGCCGGATTCGCATCCGGCCCAGCGAGGCCGGCTCAAAACGCGTGCCGCCGGCCACGGCGAAGGTCCAGACCTTGCCCTCGGTGCCGATGAAGGTCACGCCGGTGTTGATGTCGAAGCTGCTGTGGATCAGACGCACGCCGTCGGCATACCGATAGGTGAGGCAGCGATGCTCGCGCCCGTCAGGCGGGATGATCTCGACGGGTCCGGTCTGATCCTTGCCCAGCCCCCACTGGGCCAGATCGAAATGGTGG
>CAZFKF010001479.1:0-1748 GCA_964518805.1 uncultured Planctomycetaceae bacterium
CACGGCCGGTTTCGGGGCCGGGTCGAACGCCTCGGGGTCTTCAGGTCGGTTGCCGTACTTGGTCCGCATCTCGATCCTTCGCTTGACCCAGTCGCTGCGTCCGCCCGACTGCTCGGTCCAGGTCCCGTGGTCGGGCACGTTCAGGTCGATCCACGTGATCAGCCGGTCCCAGGCTTCGGCGTCGAGTTTCACGTGGTGATGCCCCTTTTCGAGCATTTGCACCAAGGGGCTGGTGCTGGCGTGGAACTCCAGGGGCATTTGCAGGTGGTAGTCGCTCTCGGGTCCGGGGCGTCGCACGAAGGGATGCAGCGCCACATAGGACGGCGTGAAGTTTCGCCACCCGGCCTTGGCCGTGCGCGAAAGATCGATCGTGGGCTGCCCGGCCGGATCGCGTCGTCCGTCGTGGCAGCCCACGCAGTACTTGTCGAGCACGGGCTGCACCTCGCGGCGGAAGCTGAATCCCCGCTCCGGCCCGTACCAGGGCGTGATGGCCGACGGCTTGCGACGGCCGGCGAGCGTGGCTTTCGGGGGCGGGCTGGTATTTTGCGATTCGTGGCAGCCGACGCAGGAAAGCGTCTCGCCGGGCATGGCCGTGAACCAACTCCGCATCACTTGCAGGGCCCGCCCCTGGGCGTCCAGCGGCTGCACCGCGATCGGCGCATCGGCCGGCACGCGGAAACTGGCCGAGCCGTCTTCCTCGACCGGCACCGTGCCGAGGATGAGCCGGGCATCCCACGGGCCGTCGATGCCGATGTTGATGTGCCCGCCAATCCCTGGGTAGGCGTAATGCGGTTCGTAGAGCCGCAGCTTCTTGACCGCTCCCCGCGGCACGCCCTTCAGGCCGGAGCCTTCGTAGATGTTCGAGAGATAGACCACCGCGTCGCGGCGCGTCGGATCGACGGCATCGGGCACAACCGGCGGCCGGAGCGTGGGGCGAAACGGCAGCGGCTCGAACAACGCGTAGCCCGGCTCTTCGCGCAGAAGGACCAGATTGTCGAACGTGTCGGCGAGGTAGATTCCCCACGGCGAGTCAGGCGAGGGCTGGCACGCGACCACGAAGTACTTGTCGCTCAGCGGATACGGATGCAGGAACTTGGGCCAGGAATCCTCGACCAGCGTGTCACGGATGATCGGCTCCACGCGCCGGCCCCGGCCGGGAATACGCTGAACGGCCCCGCCGGCCTCGTGTCGTCCCTTGGCGGGCTCGAAGACCACCAACTCGCCCATGCGAGGCACCCCGTGATGTCCGGAGACGATGGCCACGACCTTGGTCGGATGCTGCGGGATGGGCCGGGCGTAGAAGACCGAGTTGGGCCACATCGAATTGCTGCCGTAGTATTCGGCCTGGCCCGTGCCGTCAGGATTCATCTGGAACAACAGCCGCGTGAAATAATGCGGTGAATCGGAATACTCCCACCGCGAATAGAGCACGCGACCGTTGTTGAGCACGGTCGGGCACCAGTCGTGGTCCTGGTCGAAGCAGAGCTGTCGCGTGCGGCGGCCGTCGGCGGTGATCAGGCACAGGTTGGCCACGGTGTTCCCGCCGCCCACGCAGGGCACGCCCTGGAAGCACCGCGTCGAGCAGAACACGATCCGCCCGTCGGGCAGGTAGCAGGGGTCGTAGTGGTTCACGTCGGGTTCCTCGCCGGGGGTGACCTGGCGAAGGCCGCCACCGTCGGCGCGGATCTCGAAGATCTGCCACCGCCCATGCGTGCCAATCGACGAGAACAGCATGCGTTGGGCGTCGA
>CAZFKF010001480.1:0-1747 GCA_964518805.1 uncultured Planctomycetaceae bacterium
GGACAACATGAACTACATGAACGCCACCGGCTCGCTCAATTTCTCGCACTACTACGGCGAGCGGAATTGCAGGCTCCTGGGGCTGGAAACGGCCCAGGGGCTTCCCAGCGACACGCTGATGTTTGCCTTTCTTCGCGGGGCCGGCAAGCAGTATGGCCGGCTCTTGACCCAGGCCACGTCGATCTGGAACCGCTTCGGATACAACATGTACCAGGGGCGCAAGACCGAAGGGGGAGGCGGCTACGGCTTCGGGCCCAACAAGGGGTGCTCGCTCAGCCTTCACAAGCGGTTGTTCCTTTCGAGTTACCTGGGCGGGCACAGCATCGTGGGAAGCGAGACGTCGCAGTTCACGGCCGACGAACTCCCCAGCGGCGCCCCGGAACTCAGCCCGCTGGGCCGGCAGCACCTCCAGTTGCGCGACTGGTTCCGCAAGCACCCCGACCGCGGCGTGATGTACACGCCCGTGGCCTTCATGCTCGATTTCTACAACGGCTGGAACATGCCGCGGCACCTCTACCGCGGCGACAAGTACAAGATCTGGGGCAAGTTCCCGTACGAGAAGGGCGATCACCTGGCCGACGGCCTGTTCCGCATGGTCTGGCCGGGCTACGAAGATTGCAGCTACCTGCGCAACGAGCGGGGCTTCCTCACGCCCACGCCGTTCGGCGATATCTTCGACGTGATCACCAACCGCTGCCACCCAAGCGTGCTCAAACAGTACAACTGCGTGATGCTCGTGGGCGAGTTGGAGATGACGCCGGCGGTCGTGGCCGGGCTGCTGGGTTTCGTGCGCGGCGGTGGCGATCTGGTGATCGACGCCCGAAACGCCCGGGCACTTCCCGCAGAAGTCTCCGGCGTCACGTTGGGTGACCAGGCCAAGGCGTGCGTGAGCTGCCTGCTGCCAAATGGAACGTCGTTCGACGAGCAACCTTATACCTACACCGTCTGCAGCCTAGCCGGTGCGGCGCCGGTGCTGGTCAACGAGCGGCGCCACGCGCTGGTGACCGTCAACCGCGTCGGAGAGGGCCGGGTGATCGTCGGCACGGTCGACCACTGGATGACCGACCCGGTGAAGTATCAAACGCCGGAAATTGTCAACATGGAGCCGCCGTATGTGCTGCTGCGCGGCGTCCGCGAGGTTTTGAGCGGGTACTTCGATTCCTTCAATCCCGTGGAAGTTCGGCCTGCGGGACTGGGGATTACCACGTGCTGCTACGACGGCGACTCGAAACGGCTGTTGGTCGGCCTGATGAACCACGACCTGTTCGCCGACTGGAAGGGGACGCTCCGCGTGCGTCAGGGAACGGTCGCCACGGTGCGCGAACTGTGGCCTGGCAAGGACTTGGCCGCCAAGGACACCCTGGAGATGGCCGTGCCTGCGGGCGACGCGCTGATTCTCGACGTGCGTCTGCGCTAGTGTCGGGGCTCCCGACCCCGCACAGGGGCCGACCGAAGGTCTCCCCAGCAATCGCGGAGACCATCGGTCGCCGGAGCGGCGGGGTCAGAGACCCACGCCGAGCGCGCGAGAAGTCTCCGGTCGCCTCAGATTGTGTGGCACGCCATGTATGGTGTGGCACGCCGTCGCGAAGCGTCGGCATGTTGAAACGTGCGCATGCCGACCCGCGGCTAAGGCCGCGTGACGGCATGCCACACGCCCGGCTTTTCAAGACCCACGTGCCAGTTCAACGGCCTTCCGAATGTGGCGCAGATTCTCCGCCGGAACGGCGTCCGGATCAAAGGTGCAACC
>CAZFKF010001481.1:0-1743 GCA_964518805.1 uncultured Planctomycetaceae bacterium
TCCATGGTCAGAAAGGGAATGCCCTGATCCACCGCGAATTCGTGTATCCGAATGACTCGCTCGCAGGCCAGCGTCGAGCCCACCTTGAATTCCCGCCTCAAGTATCCAATATGCCGTCGGCTGGTCCGATAGCTATCTACGAGTGTCTTAACCGCGACCAAGCATTGCCGTTCGCCATGGTGCGCCTGCCAGATCTGGCTGCTCGGGCCGCTGTAGACGACGTTCAACAGGCGACACGGACCGAGGTATCCTGAGAGTGCCTTGGTCACAGTCTTGACGCCCAAACAAGTCGGATCCGACATGCTAGCTCGGGCTGGGACATCACCCGCCAACGAACCCCCTCAATAAACGCCCAGCTAATTTAATCAAAACTGGCGTTCTGGGCAATCGCGTATGGGACAGGCTACGACTACCTTTTTGAGATGGGTTGAGGAATCGTGGACGATTAAAGTGGGAAATGTGGGTAATATAAGAAACTTGTTTCCGTGAGATGGATTGCGCGGGGCGGATCGATCACCGCCGGGTGCATTGGGCCTTAGAGCCTCCGGTGGTTTGCGACGATCCGTCCGCCCTACACCTTCCACCGATAGAGGGGTGCGGGCGGACGGTGGTGCCGGAGTCCCAACGCTCACGATACGGAGAGCAGCTTCTCGTACAGGTCGTGGAGGCTGGCCGTCATCCGCTCGTGGCGGAAAGCCTCGGTGAAACGCCCCTGCCCTACCCTGCCCAACCGCTCGCGAAGATCCGCGTCCGATGCAAGTCGAGCGAGGGCCTTGCCGAGTCCCCGGATATCCTGGGCCGGGACGAGGAGCCCGGTGACTTCGGGCAGCACCACTTCGCGGGCCCCGTCCACGTCGTAGCTCACCGCAGCTTTGCCCGCGATCAGGGCCTGGGGTAAGACTCGCGCCAAACCTTCGCGCAGGCTTGCATGCACGACGATGTCCATGGCGGCAATCATCTCGGCGACTCGGTCCGGAGGCACCAGCCCCGCGAAGCAGAAGTACTTCTCCAGGCCCAAGACCGCGATCCGATGTCGTAGCGCGTCCGAGAGAATGCCGTCGCCGACGAACAGGAATCGGACGTTCTGTTGCGTCCGGATCACATCCCGGGCAGCTTCGATGACGTCGGCGTGGCCTTTCAGGCGAAACAGCCGGGCCACTTTTCCGATAACCACGTGTTGCGGTTCGTAGCCCAATTCTCGGCGAACTCGCTCGCGGTGCCGGGCGGAGTCGCGGAACTGATCGACCTCCATTCCGCTATAGACTGTGGTGAATTTCTCGCGGGGAGCCACGCCGGCTTCGACCATCAGGTCGGTCATCGCGTCGGCCACGCTGACGAACGCGTGGCAGCGGCGCGCGGCCCAGCATTCACAGGCCCGAAAGAAGGCCCGGGCCACGCGACCCTGATACGGATGGAATGGCGCGCCGTGCACGCCGTGCACGATGGCCGGCACGCGTAACGCCGTGGCGGCGGCGCGACCCAGGATGCCGGCCTTGGCGCTGTGCGTATGGACCACGTCGGGCCGGAAACCGCGGAGGAGGCGTTTGATCCGGAGGTAACTGACGGCGTCGCGCCACGGATGGATGGCACGGCGGAGTTGCGGGACGACTTCCGTCGGCACCCCCCCTGCCCTGGCCCGTTCCAAGAGACTGCCCTCGGGTCCCAGCGGCGGGCCGGGGACCAGGAGCACTTCGTCTCCGTACATGCGCAGCAGGTCCTCGGCCGAGAGGGCCGTATTCCCCT
>CAZFKF010001482.1:0-1743 GCA_964518805.1 uncultured Planctomycetaceae bacterium
CTCCTCGGCGGTCGCCCTGGTCGCAGGCCGGGAACGGCACTGCAAACCAGGACCTGCACTGGACTACGGGGCTTTGGCCGAGTTTCCTGGCACGCTTGTGTTCTACATGGGCGTGACTTCGGCGAGGAACTGGAGTCAGGCGCTTCTCGAACGGGGCAAACCCCCAGACACGCCCGTGGCGATTGTCCGCCGCTGCTCTTGGAACGACCAGGAGACGATCCACTCGACGTTGGCGGAGGTTGCGAAAGTCATTGTGGAACGCCGTCTCCGGCCGCCGGCGGTTGTCATTGTGGGACCCGTGGCCGGCGTGTCGACCGACGCCTCTTGGTTCACGGCCCGACCGTTATTCGGCCGCCGCATCCTGGTAACCCGGCCTCACCACCAAAACGCCTCGCTGGCCGAACGGCTTGCCGAACTCGGGGCGGTTGTCCTGACTCAGCCAGCCATCGAGATTCGGGCACCCAACGATTGGCAACCGCTGGATCGAGCGATCCGAGACCTGAGCGTTTATGACTGGGCCGTGTTTTCCAGTTCCAACGGCGTGCGGTTCTTTCTGGAACGGCTCCTGGGGCAACACGGGGATTTGCGCCGCTTGGGCGGCGTGCGACTGGCGGCGATCGGCCCGGGCACCGCGGAAGAACTTGCCGCCTTTCGGCTCCAGGCGGACCTCATCCCCACCGAGTACCGTGCAGAAGCTCTGGCTGAATGCCTGGCTGGCCAGGCCGCGGGCAAGCGTTTCTTGCTCATCCGCGCCAGCCGAGGACGTGAAGTCCTTGCCGAATCACTGAGTGCGGCCGGAGCGAACGTCGAACAAGTGGTGGCCTACCAGAGCACCGATGTCGAGCAGCCCGATCCGCAGGTGGCTGCGGCGCTTGCTGACGGTCAGATCGACTGGATCACCGTGACCAGCTCAGCGATCGCCAAGGCCCTGGTAGGGTTATTTGGGGAAGGCTTGCGCAATGCACGCCTAGCGAGCATCAGTCCGGTGACTTCGGAGACGATGCAACGCCTGGGGTTTCCCCCCGCCGCCGAAGCAACTCAGTACACCATGGAAGGACTCACCGCGGCGATTCTGGGCAAAGAGCAAGGCAACATGCCGTGAAGCGATCGTCGGCGGCCTTCCCTGAGGGCGCATCGCGGCACCCGACGTGCGGCATTCTACGTCTGCTCTCGGAAGGTCGACCAACTCAGATAGCCCAGGACGACCGCGCAAACGATGAACCCGATGCTCATGGTCGGGCTGGCGCCGTTGAACGGGATCTTGAGCCCCAAATCGAGGCCGAAAAGGAGCAACAACAGGACGGCAACGGCCATTCCGACAATGCAAAGGGCTTTGGGCATCGCAGTGATCCCTGAGTGGTCGTACAATCAGGCGAAGTGGAGAGCGGGCAGACCACGTAGTCTGTATTATAATGCGAGCCGCCAGGCAACGCTCCTCCTGCGTTTGGCAGCAAGCGGGGAAGGCTGCGGGAGGGATTTCGGTCAGGGGAGTGGAACGAGGAATTGAAGCGTACCCCCCAGTCCTCGCCGCTTATAGCCCCAGCATCAACCTCCGGCCCTTCTGGCAGATGGAGATACGCGATGCGGAGACAGAATTCAGATGCTGCCATTTGAGGTTGAATCTCAGACGACTCCACCCGATTGGGCGGAATTCCGCCGGCAGATGCCGGTGACGCGCCGCTTCGCCTACCTGGACCACGCGGCCGTCTCGCCTCTGCCCGAGCCTGCCCGGGCAGCCGTAGC
>CAZFKF010001483.1:0-1740 GCA_964518805.1 uncultured Planctomycetaceae bacterium
GGGAGGTGTGTCACCATGGCGACGAAGAAACACTCGCCCGATCAACCTGTCGAGGAGCTTGAAGAAGGCTCGCCCGCGGCCTCTGGAGGCAGCGGGGTGATCGAGTATGACCCAATTGCAAGTGCAGCCGCACGAGAGGAAGAACTGCAAGCAGATGCCAGCGCGGAAGCCCTCATTCCCGACGAAGGGCTTCTGAAGGCGCGCGACGAATTGCAGGCGTTCCTGGGCGGCGCCGAGAGATTCCTGGCGACCGCCACGAGCGCCGCGGAACCGGACAAATTCGGTGCCGAGAACATTCAGGCCATAGGGGTGGGAATCCGCAGTGCCGGAGGTACTTACACCGGCGAGTTGGCGGTGAAGGTCTATGTCACGGAGAAGGTGCCGGCCGTCCGGATCGAAGGAACATCGCTTGTGCCGGTCGAAGTCAACGGATATCCGGTGGACGTTGAAGAGATCGGTGAGATCCGGGCCTTGGTCTACAAGGCCCGCTATCCGCGCCCCGTGCCTTGCGGCGTTTCCTGCGGCCACATCGCCATCACCGCCGGCACTTTGGGGTGCCTGGTCGTGCTGAACAACAACCGTCTCTGCATTCTCAGCAACAATCACGTCCTCGCCAACGAGAACAACGCACACGTCGGCGACACCATCATTCAACCGGGAAGGTACGACGGAGGCCATGCGCCGCAAGACCGCATCGGTGTCCTGGAGCGTTTTGTGCCAATTCAGTTCCCGGGCCCGAACGTCGTGGACGCCGCCGCCGCGTGGACCGCGTTCAGTCTCGTCAAACCCCAACACGTCACCTATCGCCTCAATCCGAGTCCCATGGCTCCGGGCCTAAACATCTCCGTGATGAAGAACGGGCGGACCACCCAGGCCACCCAGGGCGTTATCACCGGCATTGCGGTGAACAACGTGCGGGTCGGCTACGGCGGCGGACGGATCGCGGTCTTCAACAACCAGATTGTCATCCGCGGAATCGGCTCGGCGCCGTTCAGCCAGGGTGGCGATTCCGGTTCCCTCATCGTCGCGACTGCCTCGCGTCGGCCGGTCGGATTGCTCTTTGCCGGCAGCACGACTCACACGATTGCCAATCCGATCGGGGCGGTCCAATCGCAGATGGGGATCGCTCGCTTCCTGGGAGGGTGAAGCGGACGCTGGCGGACTCCGGTCACGGGGCTACAATAGAGAAAGCGGCCGCGCGGATGCATGGGGACAGTCTGTCCGCGCGGTCGTAACCCTGTTGAGTGGCCGGAGGACGTGTCATGGGACCGGAAGAAGAACGGCTGATCGCTGAACGCGATAAGCACGAAGACTGGCTAAGCCGACAAGAAGGCGTGACTGGCATTGGCATTGGAATTGGCCAAGGTGCCCGCCCCGTGATCAAGGTGTACACCAATCGAATGCCGGAAGGAACGAAGAGTCACATCCGCTCCGTATTAACCAGCGTTCCAGTGGAATTCGAGGAAACCGGAGAGTTTCGGGCATTCTGAGGCGTGAGGTGTCCGTCAGCATGGCCCGCGCGCACTTGGATAGTCTCCAGGAGCGGACTGCCGGGATATCTTGAACGCGATTGCCGCGAGTCTCGATCACTTAAGGACAGAAACAAACCGCCTGCCAAACTTGTGGTCAGCCCGGGGGCGGGGTATGATGGGGGCACCTGCCATTACCTATCCTACCCTGCTTTGCCGAAGGGAGTGACCATGTCTCAATCTGGGAATCGTGTACATGCCGGTCCATCGC
>CAZFKF010001484.1:0-1738 GCA_964518805.1 uncultured Planctomycetaceae bacterium
AAAAACGGCAACCATTACTTGCGGCTGGAAGCTAGTCCTTTCACCCGCCCACGCCAGGACCCAATTCCACACAACATGGTCCGACGTGCCTGAAAAGACAAGAAGGGTTTTCAAGAACCGTCTTCGGACCAGACCTGTCGCAGTTGCAGCAGAGAATAACGAAGTCCGATCGCATCACTTCACTTCGTCGAGCGCTGAATGCTTGCGACAGGGGCTACTGTGAAGTGCATCCACGCGACCACCCGCGTGTAGGGGTTCTGTGGCGTGCGTCGTCTCGGCAAGCAGTCGAATGCGCAATCCAGGTTGGTCGGGACTTATCGCCGCAAGGACTTGCACAGCGATATGGCGGGAGTGATACTGCCGCTCCTGTCGCACGGACCTTCAGTTCTCATGCAGGAAAAGAGTGGCAGCGAATCGCCGAGTTTGGCGGGAAATCACTGGACTCATGGAGAATCTGGAATCCAGATGGAACGCAAAAGCCTTGCGTAACGCATTGTCACGCAAGGATTTAGTGAGTGCCTCCTGTAGGACTCGAACCTACAACCCTCTGATTAAGAGTCAGATGCTCTAACCGATTGAGCTAAGGAGGCTGCCGAAAGAGGCCGCCGCGTGGAGGGGCACTGCCTCGCGCAGGCAAAGCCACGCCCCCCAAGTGGTCTGTCCAAATTGAGTTTACGGGTGCCACGGTTGGCTTGTCCAACCGTGCTTCCAGCACTGCTGGGCAAGCCAGCAGTGGCACCCAACTGGTAAAGTCGAAATGGATAGACCACTAGACGACTTCCAAGACTGCTTAGGGTAACAGAGCGAAGGCGGTCCGGCAAGGGCTTTGCAGGTACTGCTTTGAAGATTGCCGGGGCGAGCACATTCTGAGAGTGTCTAGAACAAGTCCGTCCGGAAGTGACGCCAATCGATGGCTGCCTGTTGACACGTGAATCGGGCCGTACGCACAATGGCTCATCGGGGCGAGGAGAAGAAGTGGGCACGAATGACTGATGCCGCGGTCCGGGTGGCTAGTACTGTGCGCTATTGGGGTGGATAGCGCCCATTACAGGTGGCCATACGTGCTTTCTTGGGCTGGGTGGGGCTGGCGGCTTTGGCTCCGGTCAGCCGATCGGACTTGCCCACAGGCTTTGCTGTCACGATACGCGTCGTACGGCCCGAAGCCACCGTGTGTTCCCTGGGAGCCAATTCCTCGGGGTGATGCGGCGTGATCGAATGGGCGGGACTCGCAAGGCGTCGCACCGCGTTGCATGTTCCTTGACGTGTTTGAGGGGTCGAGATAGCACTAGGACGGGGTCGGACGACACGGAGTTTCATTTGCGGGATTGGCCCGCCCATAAGGAGCGATGGGATGCGACTGACGCGACGCGATTTTCTGACCACTTCAGCGGCGGCGGCGAGCCTGTCGATCGCCGTTCCAGCCGTCCTCCGCGGCGACGAGAAGCGAGCTTACAAGACGGCGATCATCGGCACCGGCTGGTGGGGGATGAACATCCTCCGCGAGGCAATCAAGGCCGGGCAGTCCAAGGTGGTTGCCATGTGCGACGTCGACCAGCGGCAGTTGGACCCTGCGGCCACCGAAGTCGAGAAGATGACCGGCGTAACTCCCAAGAAATACAGGGACTTCCGCGACCTGCTGGACAAGGAGAAGCCCGAGATCGTCATCGTGGCCACGCCCGATCACTGGCACCCGCTGCAAACGATCGCCGCAGTCCAGGCCGGGGCCCACGTCTACGTC
>CAZFKF010001485.1:0-1737 GCA_964518805.1 uncultured Planctomycetaceae bacterium
TGCGCAATCATTGGCACTTCGTCATTTGGCCGCGCGAGGAAGGGGAAGGAACGGCATTCTTCCGGTGGCTGGCGCACACCCACGCCATGCGCTGGCACGTGGCCCATGGGACGGTGGGCCGAGGCCATTTGTACCAGGGGCGTTTCAAGAGTTTCCCCGTGGAGGAGGATGAGCACTTCTTGCGGCTATGCCGCTATGTGGAGCGGAACGCGTTGACGGCCAACGTCGTCGATCGGGCGGAAGACTGGCGTTGGGGGAGCCTGTGGGCGCGGCGTAAGGGGGAGGAGCGATTGCGTGCGATTCTGAGCGACTGGCCGTTGGAACGTCCCCGGCATTGGGTGCGGTTGGTCAACGAGCCGATGACGGAGAAGGAACTGGAGGCCATCCAGACATGCATCGCCCGAAACCGGCCATACGGCCATGAGCAGTGGCAGAACCAGCAGGCAAAACGGCTCGGTTTGTTGCACACGTTACGCAGTGAAGGCCGGCCCAAGACGACCGAACCCAGCCACCGTGCAAACAACTAGCTGCGTCCCCGTTTCGACTCTTTGAGCGATTGGACGAAGCTGCGGAATTCGCCGGCTCGGGCGGCCATGGTCTTTGCCGGACCGTAGGCCTTGATGAAACAGAGTTGCCCGCCAACGTCGAAGATCGCCCCCAACATGCGATAGCCCGGACGCTCCGTCGACGGCCCAAACATCCCCATCTGGTCGTTGTAGGTTCCCGAGAAGTCGACCAGGGTCACGTCGATTCCGTCGACCTTCAGCGTTTCCTGGTTTTCCTTTTCGGGCTTTCCAGCGAACTGCTGGCGCCAGCGATCGACGTTGTCTTTCAGACTACCTCCGGCCATGCTCACCGTGAGGCGTCCGTCGGCCGGATCGCCTTCGGCCCGGGGCAGGCCGAACTCCGCACGAATGAATTCGACTCGCGGCGCTTTACGGTTCCAGGCCGATGGCGCCGTGAGGCGGGCGCCGTCGAGTTCGACCTCCGGTCCGCTTGGCACAGCAGCCGGCTCGGCGGAGGGGCGGACATGCGGATTCATCACCTCGGATGTTGGCGCCGCGTCGCGGTCAGGCTCCGTTCTTGTCTCCCGAACCACTGGACTATGGCTCTCCTGGCATCCTCCCATTAACATAACGGAAAACCCAACAGCCATGACCTTTCGGAACATTGTCAACCTCGATAGGAGATCAGGTCTGGAGCAACAGCCTCCGCGGCGCAGTCGAGTGGCGGAGTCCGATCGTCGACTTGGGACTACTCGGGCCGCCTGGCATCCATCCATCCCAGTCGCGTTGAGCATCGCAGCAATTCTATCGGGCAACCCAGAAATGGCAAATCCGCACCCCGTCCTCTCAGCCTAATCGCCCCCCCTGTATTTATGGAGCGTCCTCCCACGCAAACGGACAAACGGAAAGAACCGCTACGGTGAGCATGGCGGCCACAGAAGCAACCGCGTCGTCTTCCCAGTTCTTGGACCGGACGAGAAGTGCTCTGCGAAAACGCGCCGACTTTTCCGAATGGGCGGACTTTTGGGGTGGGTTTCGGGATTTCGCCTGCCCAGCCGTTCTTCACTCGCCCTCAGCATGAGTATCCAAGCAGGACGATACCATAAATGTCGTTCGGCCCGATTCGCTCGATCGAATACTGCGGGAGGAGTCTTTCATGTTGGGTGGTCAGATCATGCGTCGGCTCGCACAGTGGGTTTTTCGGGGGCGGTCGGCGGGGCGGGGGGGCAAG
>CAZFKF010001486.1:0-1736 GCA_964518805.1 uncultured Planctomycetaceae bacterium
CGGGTGGCCCATTCCACATTCTGGATGCGGCCGCCGGAATGGGGCTCGTGGCTCCCACAATCTGATCGCAAGTCCTTCGTTGCAGCAACTCGCTGGCGGGCGGCGAAGGCGAGCTGTATCTTGTCGTGCAGGACCGAGGGCGACTGCCCAACTCCGGTAGTGCGGCAGCGGAGATGATCGACGGGGGCCACTCCCGTAGCCGCATTTCGACAGCGAAACGCGAGCGTCACTCGGCATAACCGTATTCGCGCAGACTTCGCTCGGCAATTCCAATGAAACGCACCAACCGAACATGGAGGCTTCTCTCTCGTTTGGCGGGCTTGGTATTCGTCTTGCTGGGATTGTCTTCTGGTTACTTCTGGTACTATTGGCTCGCACCCGCGCGCCACACGCTTGACCCTCAATGGGTCTCGCGTCATTAATGGTCATTTGGTCGTTTCGAAGAGGAAGATGGCGCGTTGAACCGCAATCTCAACAGCGTCCCGAAGGCGAGCACACTCGGCTGGGAGACGCGCCCTAGCGCCCTGCGAAAGTAGTGGCTCGTCTCGAGACTCGCCGCGATCATCCCTGCTCTTCTGTCGTGCCGCCCACCGTTCGAGAGAAGGAAACATGGCCCATGAAGTTCAGCTACGTACTCCCCAACCCTGGCTCTTACGGCGACTGGGACGAGTTTGACGGCGACCTGGCGTACATGAAGAAGACGGGTTACGACGCCGTGGAACTTCAGATTCCGGACCCTGCCGAGTTCGACGAGGCCCGGGTGCGACGTTCGCTGGAGGCGGTCGGGTATTGCCTGTGCGCGTTCCAGACCGGTTCGACCTATGCCACGCGGGGCAACTGTCTTTCGACCAAGGACGAGGCTGTGCGGCGGCGGACGATCGAACTGTTGGAGCGGTTCGTGGCCCTGGCCGCCCGCTGGAAGTCGGTGATCGTCTTCGGTTCGCTCCAGGGCCGCTTGAGCGACGAGCCCCATCGCGAGACCGCAGAGGCGAGGATCGAGGAGGCGATGCGTCACTTGGGCCAGTTGGCCACGGACCAGGGCGTAACCATCGCCTTCGAACCGGTCACGCACGAGGAGGTCGGCTTCAACAATACGATCGAGGCGGTGCAGGGCCTGGTCCGCCGCCTGAACTTGGCGGGCCTGCGGTTGATGATCGATACCTTCCACATGAATATCGAGGAGAAGGACATGCTGGCCCCGTTGCCCGCGATCCGCGACATCCTCGCCCACGTCCATCTGTGCGAGACGAACCGCGACTTCCTGGGCGCAGGCCACTGGGACACGGCGGCGCTGCTGCGGAAGCTCGAAGAAATCGGGTACAGCGGATACTGCTCGATGGGCGTGTACAACACGCGTCTCGCGCGGCGCGAGTGCATGACGCGGTCGTTCGACGCCATTGCCGCCGCCAGAAGGTAGGTCCGAACGGCGGACATGTGATCGAGACGATTCCCAAGCGATGCGTTGACGAGGAGCACTGCGCATGGATCGGACGCTTTTTGATCTGACCGGGCAAGTGGCCGTGGTGACCGGGGCTGGGCGGGGGCTGGGCAAGGCGGCGGCCGTCGGACTAGCCGCGTTCGGCGCCGACGTCGCGGCGATCGATCTCGCCGCCGACCGCTGTGCGGACACTCGCCAGGCGATCGAGTCGCTGGGGCGCAAGTGCCTGGCCTACGGCTGCGACGTCGCGGACTATGACGCCGTGTGCAAGACCGTCGGGCAGATTGCGGCCGATTTC
>CAZFKF010001487.1:0-1735 GCA_964518805.1 uncultured Planctomycetaceae bacterium
ACTCGAGTCCAGATCAATTTTCCAAGAAAATCCCTCCGGGGTGTGAACGGTTACCCGGCAACTCCATCGCAGCCAGCCAGCGGCGGACCTTCTGGGTCTGAAACACCTTGGTCGGGCAGTCTTGCTCCAGGTTGTGCTTCCGCAGGATCTTGTGGATGCCGTTGAGCACGGCCGTCCGCTTCTTCGTCAGCCTCGCACGCAGCGCGGTGATCTGCCGATCGTCGGCCTCCTGCGCCGTCGGCGGCTGCACACGCCGCACCCCGAGGGGATGCTTCCCTTCGAGAAACTGCTGCCGATGGACCCACAGCAAGTGGCTCAACTGCCGGGCGTCGCGCCGGTCGGTCTTCTGTCTCGATCGCTCCGTAGTTTCTGTTGCGGAAAGGTTCTTGACGAACAGCGCACGCCTGGGCTTGTATGAAAAGGACGCATCCTTATCCTGTTGGCAACATCGTTTGCCAAACGCCAAGGAGAACAAGGATGCGTCAGAAGAAGGAAGCGGTGCTGTGCTTTGCCTCGAACGACGACGGATTGCCCAAGGTCGTACGCGACTATCGTGCCCGATACCGCACGATCAGTCAAGTGCTCGACGCCAATCCCGAGATTCTGGATGCCGTCCACCAAGACCTCAATCACCGTTCGCAGGGCGGCCGCAAAGGCCGGAAAGGCGATTTCACCTCGGAGAACATCTTGCGGGCGTTGATCGTGCAGGACAGGGAGGGGCTGCCGTTCCGCGAGGCGGTGATCCGCATCGGCGGCGATGGGTTCTTGCAAGCCTTCCTGCGGATGCGGAAGAAGGCGGTGATGGACTTTTCGTTTTTGGACAAGTGCTTCCTGGCGATCCGGCCGCAGACCTGGAAGCGGGTCAACGAAATGCTTGGGCGTTACGCCGTGGCGCAGGAGGCGATCAACCCGAAGGTGATCCGCACGGACACGACGGTGGTGGAGTGCAACATCCACCACCCGACCGATGCCTCGCTGCTGTGGGACACGTGGCGCGTGGCGACTCGGCTGTTGAAGCGAGCGCGGGAGATCCTGCGGGAAAGCGTGCCGCACCGTTTCCACAATCGCAAGATCAAAGGGCTGTACCTGTTCGTCACGCGGTACATCGTGAGCAAGTCGAAGTCGCGTCAGAAGCAGGTGAAAGCCCGCTTCCGCACGTTGATCGAACGGGTGGATTGGCTCGTGGCGATCGCCGCGGATTTCTGCCGGAACTACCGCGCGTCGAGCAACCTGGAGCTGTCGGGCGTGGCGTTGGAACTTCAGGCCTATCTGCCGTCGATGCAGACGGTGGCGACCACCGCCCGGCGGGCGAATATGGAAGGCGAGAAGGTTCCGGCCAGCGAGCGTGTGTTCAGCCTGTTCGAGCCGCACACGGAGTTGATCAAACGCGGGCGGCGGCAGAAGCCGGTGGAGTTCGGTCACAAGGTGCTGCTGTGCGAGACGGCGGAGAAGTTTATCACCGACTACGAGGTCTACGAGAAGCAACAGCCGGATTGCGACTTGACCGGGCCGGTAATCGAGCGTCACCAGAAGCTGTTCGGCGAGCGTCCGCTGGTGTTGGCGGCGGACAAGGGGTTCTGCCCGGAGAAGAGCAAGTTCGAGGAGTTGGCGAAGCTGGTGCATAACCTGGCGATCCCGCGACGCATGCAGGACTTCATGGACAAGGTATTGACCAGTTGTCAGGCGTTCCGCGCCGGAATCGAAGGGACTATTTCCGGCCTGAAACGCGCGTTTC
>CAZFKF010001488.1:0-1735 GCA_964518805.1 uncultured Planctomycetaceae bacterium
GAATCGCCCGTATCGGTTGCTGGCGCGGATGATCCCCACCTGTTTGTAGCCCAGCTTGCGGTACAGGTAGTCGGCCAGCAGGTAGCACATCTGGCGGTCGTCGCCGATGCAGCGAAAGACCCAAGGGATGTTGGTCTCGATGAACGTAGGATCGGTGTCGCCGGTGTTCATCATGGGGAGTTCGGCCTTGAGGGCCACACGGATCGCGATGTGACTGTTGGCCCCGTCGACGGTGCCAAGGATGGCCCACACCTTGTCCTTGTAGGCCATGTCGATGATCGTATTGCCCGAGGAGCCCCAGAGCCCGTTGTCGTTCTTGACGACCAACTCGAAGGGGATCTTTCGGCGCAGGTAGCCGCCCTGGGCATTGGCCTCCTCGATGGCGATCTTGCAGCCTTGCAGCATCTTCCGGCCCAGGGCCTCTTCGTGGCTCTTCCCGCCGGTGGCCACGGAGACGGTGGACTCAATCGGCCCGATGAAGCCGATCTTCACGGTCTTCACCTGTTCCGGTTCGGGCAGCGTGCGGCCCGCGCCAGGGTATTCCATCTGAAGGCGGAAATGCCGCTTGTACGGTTCGACGTGCCGGAACGGCTCCACGTCGCGCGGAATGTGGGCGTAGCTCTCATCGTTCTTCAGCGGCAATCGCGGCGTCTGGAGCGGATTGAGCGAGTTGATGTCTTCGAGGATCTTGAGGGTTTCGTCGTCGACCGCCATGGGCGGACGCCAGTTGGCGGGCGAACTGGGCTTGGCCCCCGAATCGGCGCGGAGGGCCATCGGGAAAGACAGCACGAAGGCGACGGTGAGGATCGAGTATCGCATTGGGATGGACTCCTTCTATTTCTTTTCCCGCGACGGTGCGGCAGAGGCCGAAACGCTGCGGAGCCAGTCGGGATTCGCTTTGACGCCGGGGTAGTAGCCGTCGCCAATGCCCCAGCCGAGCCCCTTGCCTGTGCCGGCCCAAATGTCGTTGCCGTCAACTTCCACGGCGATCTGGAAATTATGCGGCACGCCCTTCTCCATGTCGACTTCCTTGAGCAGCCGTCCGCTGCGGTAGATCTTGGCTTTGCCGCGCAGCGTGTTGGGATCGCGGGTGTAGGCGACGAACGTGTCCGTGCGGAAATCGGCGACCGCGCCCAGTCCTTTGTCGTGCGAGTAGTAGCACTCGTTGGAACTGCGGGCCCTGAGGTTGTTGGTGAAATCGCTGGGCAGGCCGGTCTCCTGGGCATAGAAGCCGCGCCAATGCCGGCCGTCGTAGCGGCAGGTGCCAAAGTAGGTGGAGATCCAGAGGGCGTCCTCGACATGATGGGCGCCGGTGACGATGACGTGGATGATGCCGTCGTCGCGGTACAGGTCGATTTCCATCTCGCCGTCCGGATCGAGGTAAGCCTTCCAGGGATCACCGTGTCCCGAGTTGCCGATGGCAATGTCGTACTCCAGGCAGCCGCTGCCCCAGACGGCCAGGTAAACCTTGCCCTGGTCGTAGGAGACGCCGTAGTTCCAGATTTCTTCCATGGGCGCGTTCTTCTCGGTGAAGATCGCCCACTGGCCGGTCTTCACATTGTAACGACTCGCACCGGCGGTGGTGGCGGCCCAGATATTGTCGTGTTCGACGCAGACGCCGTAGACCACGTCGTTGACCAGGCCGCTATTGAGCTGGTGGTAGTGGTCGAAGCGACCGCCGCTGAAGCGGGCCAGGCCCCCGCCGAACAGTCCCAGCCACACGTCGCCGGTCTTG
>CAZFKF010001489.1:0-1733 GCA_964518805.1 uncultured Planctomycetaceae bacterium
GCCCCCTTGCCGGACGACGAGCGGCAACTCGAATTCATTCTGTCTAGAGGTTTGGACGCAGCGAGAATCACGCCGACCGATGCAGCAGCGGCCAGCGGATCAATGTAATCGCTCTGCCGTAGGCGTCAAGTAGAGTTTCCGACGGGTGGTTGACGCCCGTTCGAGTGGGGCTTACCATCGAACGTGAGGTTCACCGATGAAGATCAATCCCGTGAAGCGGAAACTCCGCGAGGGGAAGCCGACGTTCGGCACGTGGCTTTCGCTCGACAACTTGCACTCGGCCCGAGTCCTGGCCCGCGCCGGATTCGACTGGCTCACGCTTGATCTGGAGCACTCGGCCATCGATTGGAGTCAGGCGGCGGCGGTGTTCGCCGTGGTGGCCGACGCGGGCTGCGTGCCGCTGGCCCGGGTGCCCGAGGGAAGCCATCATCTGATCAAGCGCGTGCTCGACGCCGGGGCCTGGGGGATCGTGGTGCCGATGGTCAACACGGTGGAACAGGCCCGGCTGGCCATCGCAGCGGCCAAGTACCCGCCCGAGGGAAACCGCAGCGCCGGCGGCGGCATGCACGCCCTCGGGTTCGATGCTGCGGCCGACGAGTATTTCGAGAAGGCGAACCAAGAGATCCTCGTCGTTCTTCAAACCGAGAGCCCAATTGGCGTGGACAACGCCGCCGAAATCTACCGCCTGAGCGGCTGCGACGCGATCTTCGTCGGCCCGGTTGATCTGAGCTTCACCATGCGTTCTCTCAACGGGCGCAAGCCGACGGCCGAGGAGCACGAGGCGATGATTCAACGGGTCATTGTCGCGGGACGCGAGGCCGGCACGCCCACCGGCATCCATTGCATGGAGCCCGAAGAGGCTCTCGCCCGGGCCTCGCAGGGGATGCAGTTTCTGGCGATCGGCAGCGATCTAAGGATGCTCACGACCCGGGCGGAGACGATCGTGCGCACGGTCCTACCCGGTGCCGCAGCCGACCGGTTCGCGCGGTATTGACGGGATCGATCCTGGATTGCAGACCCTGTGCGCCGAAGCTCAGCAAGAACAGTCGCTGACTCCCCTACGCAAAGCAAATCTCCCGGTGACGCGCTCAAGGCGCGCCCCACATCGCCGCGGATTGTCTGGCTTCCCTGCCCGCCGCTTAGAACTGCACGTCGCTGGGACTGCTGTGTTCTTTCGTCCAATGAGCGGGCGGCTTCACTCGCAACTGGTCGAGGACCAGTCGCACCCCGTCAACGCTGCTGGCGGCGCGGAGCACGGGCTTCCTCTGGTAGTCGAAGTCCAGCGTACCCGAAAGGGTCACTGTGCCGTTGCGCACGGTTGCGGTGACATGCATGCTCGACCCGATGCCGCAGCCTGCCAACCGCGAATTGACCTTCGACAACAGCGCCTTGTCCGGAACCCGGCTTTCAAACGACATGGCCCAACCTCCCCGATTCGGACGCTAACGGATGAAGGTACGTAAGAGTCCGCGAAGGGGGCCGTGTGACTCGAAGGGCATTCCGTGGAACTGGGGAGAGACCACCCTTCTGGCCGAATATTCTATCTATTTTCGACGGGGCGTGTCAACCAAATGAGACCGATTCTTCCGCGGAGACGATCGCTGGAGACGGGTTTCCGACCCGCCCAAACGGCCGTAACGAGATGATTTCAGCGTGTTCGCGTCCAAGGACTCTCGCGCCGCAAACGCCGCTCCTGGCGAATCGTCAGGAGCCTGCGTTACGCTCTCCCGTCC
>CAZFKF010001490.1:0-1730 GCA_964518805.1 uncultured Planctomycetaceae bacterium
GCTGCTGCCGGCCCGGCGTTTGAGGAATCGGGGTTGTCTCGCGGGCTGGCGGCCGCGGCGGAATCCGGCTGGCCGATCCGGCGGTTCCGCCCGTAGGCCGCGATCGCGTTGAGCAATTCATCCTGAGTGATTAGCCCATCGCCATTCACATCGATGGCATCGGGGTTGCCGTGCATCTTGCTCCACTCGTCGCGTTGAAGTTTGCCGTCGGCGTTGGCGTCGTAATGCTTGAGCAAGCGCTGGGCGTAGCGGCGCGCCTTGTCCGGAATTCGATCGGCGCCGGCAGCGGGCAGCGGCGAGACCGAAGCCACAGGCGCGGCGGACCCATTCACGGCGTCCTCCGCTGCTAGGAGCCACGAGGCCGACCCGAGGACGGCGCACCACGCGCCGGCAACGGCGAGGGCGACGGGAAGCGGCCGTCGCGTCTCGGTTGGGCCTCGGAGATTGTTGGTCTTTTTCATCGTCGTATCACTCCGGCAGACGGTCGTTCTGCGACAGTCAAGCGAGGTCTTCTGGACAGGATATCACGCCCGCATGCGAGGCGAAACCTCGGCGAAACCACCGGGTGGGTGGCTTTACGTCTACGGAGCTATCATGGTGCCTCCGGCCCCGCTCGGGCTATTGACTGGACGGGGTGAGGTTGTATAATCCGCTGCAACGGAGTGAGTTGACAACCTGGATGATCTGTGTGTCCCCGGCCGCGCCTTAATCCTGCCTAAATGCGGCCACCCGCCCTTTGACAACCTGCCTGCCTTAGAAGACTCCCACGGGTTTTGGAAGACCCTTGAGATAACTGCGGGAGATCCAGGACGAGCGTCCGCGGACGTGCTTACTGCTGCGCCGGACCAAGGATGCTCGCTGGGATCTAGCGTGAGGCACCAGAGTATCACGGATGATTTCTCGCCTGTCGATCGCGAGATCGTCAGGCCCTGGCGACATGACGTGTTCGTAGCAGGTGCGTGAATCATGCCAACTGCTCACACAACGAGCAACTCAGGTACATCCGACGGGCGCTTCGTGCGCTCCGCGCTTCTTTCTCGAACCGGCAACTCGGATCTGATTCAGGTTGCCGCAGAGATGGGTTTTGCCACCCCCACTGAGGAGGATGCCTTCAGGGCCGTCGGCGAGGCGATGGGAATGGAGATGGTCGATCTGACCAAGCTCAAGCCGGACCTGTCGATTCTGAAGGGATTCCCGACCAAGCTGATCCACCGCTTCACGGTCTTTCCGTTGCGCATCGATCAGGGCTCCCTGTTTCTGGCGATTGGCAATCCTTTCGATCTCCAGGGAGTCGACGCGGTCAGTGCGGCGATCGGCATGAGCGTCGTGCCCATGCTGGCCATCCCAGGCGAGTTGGCCAAGTTGATCAAGACGCATCTGGGTGTCGCCTCGGAGACGATCGACGGACTGCTGGCGCAATATGAAGAGCGGCAGGCCGGGGTGGAAATGGTCGACGCCATCGAGTGCGACAACTCCGAAGACTCGGAGATGGCGCAGCAAGCTTCGGTGGTGAAGCTCGTCAACGAGATTCTCAAGGAGGCGATCGAGAGTCGGGCCAGCGACATCCACCTGGAAGCGCAGGCGACGGGCATGCGGATCCGCCACCGCATCGACGGCGTGCTTCAAACGCAGCCCGCCCCGCACGAAATCAACCGCTTCCAGGCGGCCATCCTCAGCCGCCTGAAGATCATGGCCCGGCTGAACATCGCCGAGAAGCGCGTGCCTCAGGA
>CAZFKF010001491.1:0-1726 GCA_964518805.1 uncultured Planctomycetaceae bacterium
CAGGCACCGTCTGGAAGGGGATGCCAGCTGCGGCCAAGGCCGTCATCTCCTCAGCGCTTCGCCCAAAGATATCCGGATCCCCCCCCTTCAGACGCACAACCGTCTTGCCCTCGCGAGCCGCTTGAATCATTGCCTCGTGAATCGCTTCCTGCGGCCAGGCCTTCGGTTGGCCGTGCTTTCCGAGGCAAACCAGCTCCGCAGTGGGAGGGGTGTGTCGCAAGAGCACCGGGTTCGCCAGGTAATCGTAGAGGACGACGTCCGCACGACGCAGGCACTCAGCGCCGCGGAGCGTGATCAGCCCTGGATCGCCGGGGCCGGCTCCCACCAAGTAGACAATTCCGACCGTTGTGTTGCCCATCACAGGTGTTAGAATAGGAACCATGGAAGAATGGTTGGCTAGCAGGGCCCCCGGTGGCTGAAGGATCGGCCTCCCATGCTGCCCGCACACAGACGAACGATCGGCCTCCACTATGGCACGCGACGACAAAGAGAAAAAGGCAGCCGAAGAGAAAGAGTCCTTCTCCCAGCCGTCTCCCGCGAAGCGCAAACGGCTTCAGCAGAGTTTCGAGCAGGCCAACAACCTGATGCGCCAGGAGAACTACGACTACGCCAACGAGCTGTTTTCGCAATGCGTGGTCGGCGATCCTTCCAACGTCCCCTACGCGCAGAGTTATCTGGCCAACCTTAAGCTGAAGTATAGCAATAACAAGAAGGGCAGCAACCTCGCGGCGATCCAAGGGATCGGCCCCAAAGGGATGGTCAAGAAGTCCTCGGTGCAGAAGAATTGGCCGGCCGTGATCAAGCACGGTCTGGACATGCTCAAACTCAATCCGTGGCACGTGCCGACGCTCAAGGCGATGGCCGCGGCCTGTGAGGGCTTGGGTTGCCTGCAGACCCAGTTGGTCTATCTGAAGATGGCCCTTGAGCCGAACCCCAAGGACGTGGATGTCAACCGCCTCTGCGCCCATGCCCTGGATGAAGCGGGACGGTTCGACGAGGCGATCACCTGCTGGCACCGCGTCGAGCAGGTGAAGCCGGGCGACGAGGAAGCCGCGCGGGCCATCGCCAGCCTGACGGTCAAGAAGACAATTCAAAAGGGGGGCTGGGAGAAGGGGCAGGACGTTTCCCAGCAGAGGTTCGGTCGAGACAGCGGTGGCGGCGGCGAGTCCGGCGATTTGACGCCCGAGCAACGCCTCGAACGTGAGATTCGTCGCAACCCCAAGGATCTGAGCAAGTACACCGAACTGGCCGAACTCTATATCCGAACGGAGACGTTCGCCAAGGCCGAAGAGATCCTGTCCCGCGCCTACGAATTGTCGAACAAGGATGCCGATATCCGCGAGAAGTGGGAAGACGTACAACTGCGGAGCCTCCGCCAGCAAATGACCCGGTCGCAAGAGCAGGCCGAGAAATCTGGGCGTCCTGAGGACGTGCAACGCTATGAGCAGTTGCGCGGACAGTTCCAAGCCAAGGACCTGCAATTCTGCCAGAACCGCGTGGCACGTTATCCGAACAACCTCCTCTTCCATTACGACCTGGGCGAGCGATACAAGCTCAACGGGATGTACAACGAGGCAATCGGCGAGTATCAGCATGCGCGGAACGATCCGCGCCGCAAGGGCGTCTCGCTGCTGTCGCTGGGGCAGTGCTTCCAAAAGATCAAGCAGTATCGGCTCTCGGCCTCCCACTTCGAGGAGGCGATCCGCGAGATCCCTGATTTCCCCAA
>CAZFKF010001492.1:0-1723 GCA_964518805.1 uncultured Planctomycetaceae bacterium
CCGCGGCGACCGTCTCCCCCGTGATCCGCGAGCGATACAGCCGCGCGCGATGCTCGGTCACCTCGAACAGCTTCGCCGCCAACTCCACCTGCTGCAACGTGCGGAACTCGTCCAAGGGCTCCCATTCCGCTCCCGCTTCCGGCCACTCGTAGACCCAAGCCCGGTCCACTTGCTCGGGCGGAAAAAGGGGACGCGTGTGGCGTGGATGCCCCGTTTGGCCGCCGCGTCTTCGCTTTCGCCCCTTGCCCCCGGCCAACTTCGCCTTCGGCGGCTTGACGATGTCGCTCGACGGCGGCTTGGAGGACGTCGACGAGTCCTTCTTCAACCGGGCGATCTCCGCATGAAGCCGCACGTTTTCCGCTGGGGCTCGATGGCCGCCGTCGCCACGCTCCGTCCGCCCTACGCTCCTACGCTTGCTGTCGAACCCTGAACCGAGTTGCCTCCCATATCTGCCGGGGGATAAGCGAACAACCCGAGATTCCCACGCTCCAGACACCGGCGCGGCCTTGCCGGTCAGAACCGCATGCAACATATTGTCGTTCGGTCGCGTGCGACCGAAAGAGGAGTGCTCTTGCTTATCGAAGGATGTCCTATGGAATCATGGTTTCTCTTTGTATTTGCCTGCCTCATTTTTGGCTCTTTGACAGGGCTTGGCATGTCCGTCGATAGGTTGAGAAAATCGTTGGAGTCCGAGAGCGCCGAGTTGAGGAAGCTTCTTACGCAAATCGCTGAGCGACTCGGCAAACAGGGCTGACGAGTCCGAGTCTTGCGCGCGGGTGCCTGGCCTGCGGGGCTTCACTGTTGAAGACGTTGCTTTGCGGGCAGGCACGAACGTCAAGGCCGGAATCGTTGGATAACTTCTCCGAAACCGTGGGGCCCGATCGCCATGAAATACACGAGTCTGAACGTCGGCTTGTCTGTGCTTGCGATGGTGATCCTGTTGGCGGGTGGTGCGTGCACGAGAAGTAAATCACGAGACGTTGACGCTGGCGACTTCGTCGAGGTGCGCATGAGGATCTCGCGTACCCCGGACGATTCCAGTACGTGCGACTTTGAGGAAGTGTTTCGGATTCCATTTCCCGAGACCGCGGGTGGCCCAGAAAGCTCGGCTATCTGGGCCGCGCCAGCGGCAAGAGGCGTTCGCGAAACCTCGTGTGCCTTCGGCACCCCGATAGCAGAGCCATCGGGGCAAGCCCGCGGTCGCATAATTCCTGGAGACCGCCTTTGACAACGCGGGCTCTTTCAGGGAAGGGACCCTTTTTCGCCCTTTTCGCCTGATCCCTTTTCGCGCAACGGGCTAGTCGGTGATCACGCCGACGCCCGCCGAACTGGGCGGCACCTCGGTCTTGAGCAGCTTAAGAGAACCACCCTCCAACTCATACGTCTCATCAAGGGCGCCGACGACCGTCGTGGAGACTCTTCCGATGACTTGCGGGGTCGCGCGCACCTTAACCAATTTCTTTCCATCCGAATCCGTGACGTCGAGAACTTCCAGACACCAGCGGCTGAGGCGGAACTGCGGATCGTTGAGGACCGAGGCGAAATACGCGGTGCGGCCCTCGGGAGCGGCTTGGTCGCTCAGCGCCGTCGCGACCGCCTTTTGAGACTCGTCGTCTCCGCGCGCAATTCTGACGAAGTTCGGCAATTGCGTGGGGCTCGCGGCCTCAGCCGGCGCGATGATGTGGTCAAGCTTCGGCTTCGCCTCCGGCGGGGGCGCCCCAAT
>CAZFKF010001493.1:0-1723 GCA_964518805.1 uncultured Planctomycetaceae bacterium
AGAGGATTTCGCCCCGCGCGCCCGGCTCCATCATGTAGACTGCCGGATACTTCATGGTCAGGCGGCTGCCGAGGTTGCCGTCGACCCATTCCACCAAGGAATCGCCATAGGCCATGGCCCGCTTGGTCACCAGGTTGTAGATGTTGTTGGCCCAGTTCTGGATCGTGGTGTAGCGGACCCGAGCCCCGCGCTTGGCCACGACTTCAACGACGGCCGAATGCAGGCTCTCGGTGCTGTACATGGGCGCGGTGCAGCCTTCGACGTAATGGGCATAGGCCCCTTCGTCGACGATAATCAGCGTGCGCTCAAACTGGCCCATGTTGGCCGCATTGATGCGGAAATAGGCCTGGAGCGGATACTCGATCTTGACGCCCGGCGGGACGTAGATGAACGACCCGCCCGACCAGACCGCCGAATTCAACGCCGCAAACTTGTTGTCCGTCGGCGGGATGATCGTGCTGAAGTACTCGCGCACCAGGTCCGGGTACTCGCGCACAGCAGTGTCGGTGTCAGTAAAGATCACCCCTTGCTTGCCGAGTTCTTCGCGGAGCGAACCGTAGACCACCTCGCTTTCATACTGGGCCTTCACCCCGGCCAGATATTTCTTTTCGGCCTCGGGAATTCCCAGGCGGTCGAAGGTGGACTTGATCTCGGCGGGTACTTCCTCCCATGAATGCCCCTGGCGGTCGGTGGGCTTGATGTAGTAGTAGATGTCCTGAAAATCGATCGGGATGCTGCCGCCCCAGGTGGGCGTGGGCTTCGACTCGAAAATCTCCAGGCTCTTCAGCCGGAACTCCCGCATCCAAGCGGGCTCGTTCTTCATCGCCGATATTTCTTCCACGATCCGCCTATCGAGCCCCTTGCGGGCCTTAAAGACGTACCGCTCGTCGTTGCGGAAGTCGTACTTGTTGATCTCGCCGATCACGTCCGGCTTCACGGCTTCGGTTTCAGTTGGCATGGCTGCCTCGATTCAATAATGAGAAGGAAAAAGGCGAAGGGAGAAGAGAAGGAAGAGCGACTATCGCGCCTTCTTCCTTCCGTTTCCCCACTTCATCCAATTCCCTTTTCTGCTCGCTCGATGTTATCCGGCCGAAGCGACCAAGGCGTCGCTCGCCGCGGCCGCCTCGGGATAGGTGGCGCGGAGTCGGTCGTAGCCTTGCTTGTGGAGTTCGGCCGCCAGTTCGGGGCCGCCGGTCTCGACGATGCGGCCGCCGAGGATCACGTGGGTGAATTGCGGGCGGTTGTGTTCCAGAAGCTGTTCGTGGTGCGTGATGATCAAGATGCCCATTTCGTGGCCGCCGATCTCGGCGATGCTCTGGCTCGCCAGGCGGACTGCGTCGACGTCCAGACCGCTGTCCGTTTCGTCCAAGATGGCGAACTTGGGACGCAGCATGGCCATCTGAAGGATCTCGGCCCGCTTCATCTCGCCGCCGGAAAATCCATCGTTGACATAGCGTCGGGCGAACTCGGGATCCATGCGGAGTTGCTCCATCTTCTCCTTGAGTTCCTTGCGGAACTGCCGCATGGGGATCAGTTCCTCGCCCTCTTTGCGATCCGGATTGCGGACGTTCGTCGCTGCGTGACGCAGAAAGTCGGCCATCTTCACCCCGGGAATGGCCACCGGCCGCTGAAAGGCCATGAACAAGCCCTTGCGGGCACGCTCATGGGGCTCCAACTCCAACAGATCGACCCCGTCCAGGAGGACCTGGCCGCCGGTGACCTG
>CAZFKF010001494.1:0-1720 GCA_964518805.1 uncultured Planctomycetaceae bacterium
CGGCGATCTTGGGCTCGTTGCGAGCGGCCTGTTCCATAGCGGCTTGGTCCGCGTCGGCCGCCACCTGGACCACGGCGCGGAGCTTGCCGTTGATCTGCACGGGCAGCTCGAAGGAGTCCTCGCGGAGCATGGCCTCGTCGAACTGGGGCCAGGGCTCGTAGGCCAGCGTGCCGGCGTGGCCTAGGGCCTGCCACAACTCCTCGGCGATGTGCGGGGCGAACGGCGACAGCAGCAGGACGAGGCCCTCCATCGCCCGCTTGGGCCGCGCGTCGGACTTGAGGAAGAAATTCGTGAACTCCATCATCCGCGCAATGGCGGTGTTGAACGACATCTGTTCCAGGTCGCGGGTCACGGCCTGGATCGTCTTGTGGAGCATGCGGTTCTGCTCGGCGGTCGGCTCGCAGTCCTGCACGGCGGGGTCGAGTTGCATGGCTTCGGCGCGGTCGTCGACGATCATGCGCCACGCCCGATTCAAGAACCCGCGCACGCCTTCGACGCCCTGCATGCTCCACGGCTTGACCGCTTCCAAGGGGCCCATGAACATCTCGTAGAGCCGCAAGGAGTCGGCCCCGTACTCCGCAACGACCGCGTCGGGGTTGACCACGTTGCCGCGGCTCTTGGACATCTTGTAGGCCCGGCTGTCGACCTTGACCGTCGGGTCGGCCCTGAGCACGAAGGAGTCGCCCTGCTTCTCGACCAGGTCGGGCGAGAGCTTGACGGGCGTCGGGGCTGGGGACTGGGGGCTGGAGGCTGGGGTTCCTGGATTGACCCATCGGCCCGAGGCATCCTGGCAGCCGGTGAATTCCATCTCACCAAGGATCATTCCCTGGTTGACCAGCTTCAGGAACGGTTCGGCGGTCGTGACGTAGCCCCGGTCGAAGAGCACCTTGTGCCAGAAGCGGGCGTAGAGCAGGTGCAGCACGGCGTGCTCGGCCCCGCCCACGTAGAGGTCGACCGGCATCCACGCCTTTTCGACCTCGGGATCGATCAGGGTTTGGGCGTTGCGCGGGTCGAGGAACCGCAGATAGTACCAGCACGAGCCGGCCCATTGCGGCATGGTGTTCGTTTCCCGCTTGTAGCGTTTTCCGTCCACGGTGACGAAGAGCCAGTCCTCGGGCGCCTTTTCCAGCGGCGGCTCGGGCGTGTCGTGCTTCGAGTCGAAGGTCATCCCGCCGGGCAAGTCCAGCGGCAAGTCCTCGGGCGAAAGGGCGCGGACATGGCCCGTGGGCTTCCCCGCCGCGTCCAATTCGTGGAGGATCGGGAACGGCTCGCCCCAAAAATGCTGGCGGCTGAACAACCAGTCGCGGAGCTTGTAGTTGACCGCGGCGCGGCCCATGCCTGTGTTGGCGAGGTATTCGGTGATCTTCTCTTTGAACTCGGAGGTCGACAGGCCGCTGAAGCGGCTGGAGTTGATGGACGTGCCGTCGCCGGTGAATGCCTCGTGTCCGTCGAGCACGGCCTGGCGATTCACGCCCGCCGCGTCACCGGGATCGACCACCGCAACGATGGGCAGGCTGAATTGCGTGGCGAACTCGAAGTCGCGGGTATCGTGGGCCGGCACGGCCATGATCGCCCCGGTGCCGTAGCTGATGAGCACGTAATCGGCCACCCAAATCGGGATCGCCTTGCCGTTGACCGGGTTCACGGCGTACGAGCCGGTGAACACGCCGGTCTTTTCCTTGGCCAGGTCGGTGCGGTCCAGGTCGCTCTTGACCGCCGC
>CAZFKF010001495.1:0-1713 GCA_964518805.1 uncultured Planctomycetaceae bacterium
GGCCGCCAAATCGCGGGCTGATTGTAAGCGGGCCCGGGCGGCCAGTTCCGGCGAGGCGGGGATCATGGCCGTGGCCCTCGATCAACTCGGGCTGCACAAGGAGGCCGTCGAAGGCTACCGAATGGGCATCGAAATGCAAGAGCCCGACGGCAACTGGAACGACCACAAGGGGTGGGGGCACCTCATGTGGTGCATGGCGGGGTTCAAGGCCCGGGCGATCCTCGAACACTACCGGCTCACCGGCGACCGCAAGTATCTGGCCGAGGTCTATCCGCGGCTGCTGGCCAGCTCTCGATGGCAGGAGCGTCAGCGGCAGCGGACTCGCGTGAGCGCGGGCGCCGATCGACCCTTGACCTACGGCCTCCTGCCCCGGGGCTTCGGCGACTGCGGTCTGATGAACGACGGCGACATGTACGGCGTGTTTCTTCCGCACAACATCTGGGCCGTGTATGCCGACAGGGTGGCCGTCGAGGCGGCGGAGATTCTCGGCCATGCCAAAGACCTGGATGAGCTGCGGCGGATCTACGAGGCCGCGCGACGCGATTTGCTGACCGCGATGGATCGCGGCGCCATTCGCGAGAAGGACTACCGCTGGATTCCCGGGGTCCCCGGCAAGACCTCGGGCAGCCGCTGGGGCGTGCTCAACGCACTGCATCCGTGTGGCCTTCTGCCGGCCGATCACGAGTTGATCACGGGCACGCTGCGGCACATCGAGGCCAACATCAGCAAAGGGGGCATTCCTATCCACACCGGCTGGCTGGCCGACGGGATGTGGGTGGCCATCACCTTGGACAACGTGGCCGAAGTACACCTGGCTCGCGGCAACGGCGACGCCGCAGCCAAGTACCTCTACGCGACCCTCAATCATGGCACGCCGCTTTTCACCTGGTGCGAGGAACGCGGACCCGAGCCCGGTAGCGCCAAGTGCACGGGCGACCGCCAGCACCTCTGGACGCCGGTGGCCGTGGTCCGCGCACTTCGCGATTGCCTTCTCATGGAAAACAATGGCGGCCTGGACCTTGCCTTGGGAATCGACCGCCAGTGGCTGGCGGACGGGGGACCGGTAGGCATCGAGCGCGGGGCAACCCACTTCGGCCCGGTGACCTACGAAATGCGGTACGACAAGGCGGCGTCGCACGTGAGCGGCCGCATCGCGTTTGCCGAAGATCGCCAATGCCCGTGGGCCAAGCTCCATATTCGACTTCCGGGAAAGCTCCGCGTCGTGGCCGTCCATCCGCAGTCCGGCGCCCAGGTTCTTCCCGGTGGCGAAGGTTTGCAGTGGAAATCGCCCCGCGGCACGCTTGAGTTCCAGGTCAAAGTAGGAGAGACCCAATGAGCACGCAGACCGATTATCGCCTGCTGCCCACCGCAGAAAAGGAAGCCATTCTGGCACGGTTCGAGGATCGCGTGAGCGAGGCGCAGGCCGCCGCCGCGCCGACCAAGCAGTGGGTCAAGAAGGCCATCCACCGGCAGGGCGACGGCCGCTGCCCGGTCCGCATCAAGCGGCTCTCGCTCGACGTCGTGCTCCAGTACGGCGACGCGCTGACCGAGCTGTTTTGCCGATATCCGGACGACGTGGTGTCGATCATTCCCTACGACATCGCGATCGGTTATCAAGCGCCCGGCAAGCAGCCGCGGATCAATCCCGTCGAAGTGCTGACGTCGGATGCCCAGTGGACCGATGAGTGGGGCACGTGCTGGGGCCATGCCTTC
>CAZFKF010001496.1:0-1713 GCA_964518805.1 uncultured Planctomycetaceae bacterium
TTTCGTACCAGGTTTCACGGCAGCTACGAAATCTCTGACGTGCGCGGCCAGCGAGTCGCCTTCCAAGAACTCGGCAATACGGACGACCATTGCCGCAATCAGCGCCGCGACTTATCTCTCAACTACCTCGTCCGTCTTCCCAAGCAGATCAACGACGGCAGGCATACACTGAAACTGACCCTGGAAGACCTCCGCGGCCAGAAGACCGGCCAATCGTCGCTGGAGTTTACGATCAAGGCCATCGGCGGGGCGGGCGGGGTGGCACGCCCAGAGCGCAGCGATGGGCGTGGTGAAGCGCGCGAGCGTCCAGCCACGCCCTTCACAAAGCCTCAGGGCGTGCCGCCCGGTCGCGCACCGCAGATGGAGGTCTATCGGCTCGAACGCATCAGCCCGGAGTTGGCGTTGGAGGTCCTTCAGATGCTGCTCGCCGGCGCTCCTGACGTGCGGCTGACCTTCGACTCGAAAACGGGAAGCATTATCGCCGTGGCCCGGCCAAACGAGCACGCTACGATTCGGGCCGCGCTGGAGCGGCTCGAACGTGTGGCAAAAGGCGACGCCGCGAAACCGTCCGGGAAGATGCGATTCCACTTCCGCCACCAGCCCTGGAAGGATGTGCTCCCGTGGCTGGCCGAACAGGCGGGCCTGTCGTTGGACATGGACGCGCCGCCCGAGGGAACGTTCAACTACACCGACGACCGCGAGTACACGCCGGACGAAGCCATCGATCTGGTCAACAGCGTGCTCCGGACCAAGGACCACACGCTGGTGCGCCGCGGGCGGCAACTGGTGCTGATCAAGCTAGAGGGCCGCGTCGCGTCAGTCGACCTGATCCCGATGATCGCGGTCGGCGACCTGGACAGCAGAGGCGCGCATGAGTTTGTGCAGGTGGAGTTCCACTTGAATAAGACGGAACCCAAGGAGGCGGAAGCGGCGATCCGGCCGCTCCTCGGCCCCCACGGCTCGGTGTGGTTATCACCCGGGACGCGCGACGTGAGGGTCATCGACATAGGTAGCCGCGTGCGGCAGGTCCGCGATCTACTCAATCGGATGGAAGCGGAGCGCAGTCCCACCAACAATAGTGTTTCTGGTGGGACTGCGCTTCGCTTGTCCCACGCTACGATGCTCGGCGCTGCCTCCGCGCCAGCCTCCGCCGCACGAGCCGACCTCGATGCGAAAGCGATCTTGCCCTCGCTCCGCGACAGTGCGGCGCGGCAAGTCGAGGCGATGCGAACGGGTCAGGCCGAGTACAAATCGCTCGAAAAGGTGTGGCGACGCGGATCCGCAGAGAAGCGCGCCGCGGAACCCTCGATCGTCGCCATGCAAGGCACAGTGCGTTTCGATGACGAGCGGTTTCGCATCGACGTCGAGATGCGACGGGAGCCCGCGGACGCGGGTCCGAAAGCCTCAAAGGCCTGCATGATTTCGACGAAGAAGTGGAACGCCGAATGGGGCGGGGACGATGTCATCCGTCTTTTCGATCCAAGTGAGAGCGGTTCCTTCCGCGCGGATCGCGTCGCCCCGCGGTGGATTTCGCGGTCGGTGGTGTTGAATCCCGAACGCGTGGCGGTGAAACTCGTGAGCCACGAGGGGCACGCATGTTACCGGATTGAAGAAGTCGTTCCCACGGCGAGCGTGCGCCAAGTGCAGATCGTTGACCGCGAGCGCGACCTCATTCTGCTGCAACACGAGACCTACTACGACAACGCGACTCGG
>CAZFKF010001497.1:0-1713 GCA_964518805.1 uncultured Planctomycetaceae bacterium
TCACGGTCGTGCGTCACCAGGAGGGAACGTCGGCCGCTGCGCACACCAGCGGTGCAGACGTGAAGCATATCCTGACAGTTGGTGCTCTGGACGCCCGCGACCAAAACGACTTGGCGGTATACGACGCCTTCGCTAGCCGGCCGGCGGCCGGCGTACCCGGCCGCATCTTCCTGCCGACTGATGGCCTGTTCCTCGAACGCGACAATGGCGCAGCCTGGGAGAAGTTCGGCCCGATCTGGCCGATGACGCCCCCGGTAGCGGCCACCTTCGGGACATGGGTGAACCAGAGCGGCGCGACGATCGTGGACAACAAGGGGGCAGTCTTCCTTGATTCTGGTACAAGCACGAGCAGCGAGAGCTTGCGCTGCTGCGTAAAGGCATATCCCGGTGCAGCGTTCACCGTGGAGATGGCCTTCATGTATAACACGTGGGCCTACAGCAGCGCGGTCGCATGTGGCCTCTGCATTCGTGAGTCCGCTGGCGGCAAACTCGTGTGCTTCGGCGTGGGCGGGAGTTCAACCAGCCTGGAGATGAAGGGCTACAACTACAACAGCCCCACGTCCACTTCTGGGACGATCACCGGCTGGCCTAGCAACATGCACTGCTATGACTCGCCGCTCATCTTTGTGAAGTACACCGACGATCTCACGGCCAATCGCACCGTCTCGTTCTCTCACGACGGCTACAACTGGACACAGATGGTCAGCAGGCCACGGACGGATTTTCTTACGCCGAATCAGATTGGGTTTTTCGTCAACGGTGTTGCCGGCTATACGTCCAGCGGCACCAACGCGGATTCCGGCATGACCGTCCTTAGCTGGAAGGAATACTAATGGCCATCGAGAGATTCGCCAACAACGCCGCCACCACGCTGTCGGCCGCGATTACGTCCACGACCGTCACCAGCTTGACGGTGACGGACGCCTCGGCATTTCCCGCCAGCGGGAACTTCCGCATCAAGATCGAAGACGAACTCCTGATCGTGACCGGGGTGGCGGGGACTACGTTCACGGTCACGCGGGGTGCCGAGGGAACCACGGCTGCCACGCACGCCAGCGGAACCGACGTGATCCATCTCTTGACCAAGGGCAGTTTGGAGGCACGGGTGGCCAATCGGTTCCTCACCGACGCCTACGCTAATAAGCCGGCCGCTGGCGTCAAGGGCCGGCTGTTCATCCCAACGGATGGCCTCTTTCTGGAATACGACGACGGCGCGGCCTGGCGCAAATACGGGCCATTCCGGCGCTTCAAGGCCCCGCCGCAAAGCGGATGGCAGTGGGTGAACCAAGGGAATGCCACGGCAACGTTCAACGGCGGCGCGCTGGTGCTCGAAGACCCCGTTCTGGACACCAACAGCCCGGAACTTCGCCTCTATGTTCGGACCATCATGCCTGGTGTAACGAGCGTAGTGGCAGCATTCGCCTTCAACGGCGCAGTATCCATGAATGGGCCACACATGGGTGTCTGTACCCGATGCGTTGGCGGGCCGGACGATGGGAACTTCTCGACTTTTGGCTATCGGCTCTGGCAGACGAGCAGCTACCCGTTTCTCAATTTCCTCTGCTACTACTCCCCTACCTCCCCAGAGTCCACTCCCTCGCTCGACAACAAGGCATTGTGGCCGATGTTGCGGGTGTTTTGGACCAAGTTCGAGTGGGCGGGGAACTACAAGCGCTGGTACTGGTCAACGGATGGCGTGAACTGGATCAAGTG
>CAZFKF010001498.1:0-1710 GCA_964518805.1 uncultured Planctomycetaceae bacterium
GTCGACGGCTTGCTGCGCCTCATCGACGACCTCCGCCAACTGCGACCGGCTCTGTTCGTGAATGTTACCACGGGCACGTGGCCGTCGCCGTTCTGGCTCTTCTGGGGCGATTCGGTCTGGCGCAACGGCGACGACATGGGCTTCTTCGGCCCCGGTTCGAAGCGCCAGCAGTGGATCACGTATCGCGATCTGTACACGTATCGCGGCATTGTGCGCCGGGCCCCACTGTATCCGATCAACTCGCTGATGAACCAAGGGATCTGCCACGCCCGGCTCGGCAGCGCCAGCCTCCCGCCCGACCTGAAGGACATGGCCGACGAAGTCTATTCGTTCTTCGGAACGGGCACGCAACTCCAGGAACTCTACATCACGCCGCAGTTGCTCACCGGGCCGATGTGGGACCTGCTGGCCGAAGGGGCCCTCTGGTCGCGCAAGAACGCCGACGTGCTGGCCGACGTCCATTGGATCGGCGGCGACCCCGGCGAAGGCAAGCCGTACGGCTACGCCGCCTGGTCGCCGCGGATGGGAATCCTCACGCTCCGCAACCCGGGCGCCGCCCAGGCGTCTTTCGCTCTGGAAATCGGTCAGGCCTTGGAACTACCCGCCTCGGCTCCCAGAGAATACGTTCTTACGCGACTCTGGAAGAAAGGCAGGCCGTCGCCGCCGATGACCGTCCGCGCCGGCCAAACACAAGCGATCTCACTGGAGCCGTTCGAGGTGGCCGTGTTCGAAGCCCACGGACGTTAATGCCGCAAGGGCATCGAATGTCCCCGCAATGGGAGACGGGCAGTATTGATGCTTCAGAACTGGCGTCAAGCGGCGGAGGAGGCAGGGAAGGTCGTGTGGGAGGCGAAGGAGGTCAACTGTGCCAGAGTCGCTACGGAGCGATATCCTGTCGCAAGCACCGGAGGGAGATACCATCGTGGAGTTCCAGCGTTTCGAGCCGACGATCTTCCAGTTCCTTGAGGAGCTGGCAGACCACAATGACCGGCCGTGGTTCCAGGCCAACAAGGCGCGGTATGAAGGCGAGGTCCTCCAGCCAGCCATGGCCTTCATCCGCGCGTTCGCCCCGCGTCTGAAGCGGATCTCGGAATTCTTTGTGGCGAGCGACCGGCGGATCGGCGGGTCGCTGATGCGGGTCTACCGCGATACGCGGTTCTCACGAGACGCGGACCCTTACAAGACGAACGTCGGCATCCAGTTCCGCCACGAAATGGGCCGCGACGTTCACGCCCCAGGCTTCTACGTGCACATCGCGCCCGGCGAATGCTTCCTGGCCGTCGGCGTGTGGCGGCCCGACGCGGCCTCGCTGACGCGAATCCGGCAGGCCATCGCGCTCGACGGCGGCCGCTGGCGGCGGGCCAGCCGCGGCAAGAAGTATCGCGAGCGATTCGCGCCGGACGGCGACAGCCTCAAGCGTCCGCCGCTGGGCTACGCGGCCGATCATCCCTGGATCGAAGATCTCAAGCGGACCGACTTCATCGGTGTGGCGGACGTCACCGAGCGCGACGTGCTCGACAAGGGCTTTTTGGACCGCGTGGCCACGTCGTTCGCCGTTGCCCGTCCGTTCATGCGGTTCCTCTGCGACGCCCTCCAGGTTCCATTCTAACCACTCGTCGTGCGGGGAATCGTGCAACGCGATTTCAAAACGCGGAAACAAATCAGCCGTCTGAAGTCGGCTTGGGTTCGGGGAGAGGGGGAAGCCGACCG
>CAZFKF010001499.1:0-1709 GCA_964518805.1 uncultured Planctomycetaceae bacterium
CCGCCCTCGGCGGCAAGGCGATCACCATGACCGTCGAGGGCCGCGAGCGGTTCCCCGTGCGCATCCGCTATGCCCGGGCCTATCGCCAAGACGAAGAGGACGTGAAGAACCTCCTCGTCAGCGCGGCAGCAGCGTCGATGCCGGAAACCGGTGCGAGCGGCGTCGGAATGGGCGGCAAGGCGGGCGAGGGTGGTCCCCCGCGAAGCCCGCTGCAAATCCCGCTGGCCATGGTCGCCGACGTCAAGATCGTCGAAGGTCCGGCCATGATCAAGAGCGAGAACGGCATGCTCCGCTCCTACGTGCAGTTGAACGTGCGCGACCGCGACGTGGTCGGCTTTGTGGACGAGGCTCGACGCGTCGTCGCGCAGCGGGTCACCCTGCCGCAGGGAATGTACCTGGAGTGGAGCGGCCAGTTCGAGCACCAGGTCCGCGCCCGAAAGACGATGCAGATCGTCTTCCCGGCCGTGCTTCTCTTGATCTTCGTGATCCTTTACATCACCTCGAGCGATCTGGCCGACACCGCGCTGATGATGATGGCCGTGCCCGAGGCCATGGTCGGCGGCGTGTTGTTCCTGTGGCTGTTCGGCTACCATTTCAGCGTGGCGGTGCAGGTGGGCTTCATCGCCTGCTTCGGGATGGCCACGGAGACGGGGATCATCATGCTGGTCTACCTCAACGAGGCCCTCAACAAGCACGGCGGCCTGGAGAACATCGGCTCGGTCGAGCAACTCCGCGACGCGGTGATCGAAGGGGCGGTGCACCGACTCCGGCCGAAGCTCTTGACCGAAGGCGTCGCCATCATCGCCCTGGCCCCCATGCTCTGGGCCACCGGCGTCGGCCACGAGGTGATCTCGGCCATGGCCGCCCCCGTGCTCGGCGGACTGCTGATCGCCGACGAAGTGGTCGACATCTTCATCCCCGTCCGCTTCTACTGGGTCCGGCGGGCGCGCTGGCTCCAACTCCACCCCGAACGCGCCAACTCGCAACCCAACTGACGATTTGCTCGATCACCGTGCGAGCGGCTACGACGACGGCAACGGACGAAATCCCGGCAAGACATCGAATACGGCCTTGCCGATCTGCCAAGCGAGCAACGGATCGACATCTCCCAATCCGCTCCTATCGACCCAATATCTTCCGTGCGCCAGCCAATGTCGAAAAAGAACAAGACTCTTCATTCGACCAATCACTTGACTATGTCCGGCGCTCTTCTTCCAGACTTTGAGCAGGGACGTCAGGTCAATCCATTCCGTGCGTCTTCGTCGCGCGTCTTTCCACCACGATCGCAATTCCTTCGATAGGGGGTCCTTCTTCCTTCGCTTAACGCGCTCTTGAAGGTCGATCTGAAAGATCGCTTCGAAACTGGCGGTTAGCATCAAGACGACTTGATGGTCGAGTTCTCTGCGAAGGTCGAGAAGCGATTCAGTGAATTCATCGCTCGTCATGCCGAAGAAACGACTGGCGGGAACCGCCGTCCCCGCCTCGATCAGCGGTCCGATACTCCGTTTGAGAGCTTCCACACCCTCCAGACATCGCTCATAATAGCGCAGCACGTCGATGGGCTGAGGTGGTTCGGGAACGAGTGTCATGACGTGCGACCGCGGTGCCGAAGCTTCAGGACAACAGGTACCGAAGCGTTTCCCAGAAGGATTCCTCGGAAAGCTCCTTGAAGGACCATCCTCCGCGGTCCGGAGCTAGCTCGGCGAATT
>CAZFKF010001500.1:0-1706 GCA_964518805.1 uncultured Planctomycetaceae bacterium
TCTGCCCTGCAACCGATCCGGCCGCTGCAAACACCAACGCCAGGGCCCAGCCAGCGGGACGCGATTTCATGAGCATGTCTCCATTTTTGTGGGGAAGCCATCTTGCCACCAGATGGGTGGGCGATGTCCCGCTTGGTCAGCCTTCCATGCCTAGGTCGGCCCGATTCTAGCACGAATCCAACCACCGTCCCAAGGGCGATTTGCGAAACCCCGGAGGGGGCCAATTCCGCCGCTCCTCCCTCAGGCCGTAGCGGGTATAATCCAGATGCCAATCCATCCACTCACCGAGAGGGGGTCATGAAGGTCGCTGTGTTTAGCACGAAATCGTACGATCGCGAATTCTTGCAGTTGGCCAATCGCGAGGCCGGCCACGAACTCGTCTTCTTCGAGCCGCGACTGAATCGCGAGACAGCCCGCCTGGCAGAGGGGTTTCCGGCCGTTTGCGCATTCGTCCACGATGCGTTGGACGCCGGCACGCTGCTGATGTTGACACGGCACGGGACGCGGTTGGTTGCCTTGCGCTGCGCTGGGTTCAACCAGGTCGATTTGAAGGCTGCCACCGAGTTGGGCGTCACCGTGACCCGCGTGCCAGCCTATTCTCCCCATGCCATCGCCGAACACACGGTGGCGCTGATCCTGGCCCTGACCCGCCGGATCTACCGGGCGTACAACCGCGTGCGCGAAGGCAATTTCGCTTTGGATGGGCTCTTGGGCAACGAGTTGTGCGGGCGGACCGTGGGGGTGATCGGCACGGGCAAGATCGGCGCGATCGTGGCCCAGATCCTTCGGGGGTTCGGCTGCACGATCCTCGCCCACGACCCAACCGTCAATCCGGCCGTGGAAGCCCTGGGGCATTACGTTTCGACCGACCGGCTGTTCGCCGAGAGCGACATCATCACGCTGCACTGTCCCCTGCTTCCGGGCACGCGGCACCTGGTCAACGAGGAGAGCCTTGCAAGGATGAAGCGCGGGGTAATGCTCATCAACACCAGCCGCGGGGCGCTGATCGACACCGAAGCCGTGATCCGCGCTTTGAAGTCCGGCAAGATCGGGTTGCTGGGCCTGGATGTGTACGAGGAGGAGGGCGATCTGTTCTTCGAGGATCTTTCGACGCAAGTCATTCAGGACGACGTATTCGCCAGGGTCCTCACGTTTCCCAACGTCGTAGTCACGGCCCACCAGGCCTTCTTCACCCGGCAGGCCATGGAGGCGATCGCCCACGATACGCTGGCCAACGTCACGGCCTTCGAACGCGGCCAGCCTCCGCCCGGCCTCATCGAACCCGATCGCGTGCTGGCGTAGGCGCCTGCGAGCCTTCAGGGGAACGTCAGGTTCAGCACGAAGGCCTCCCAGTCCTTCTGGAACTGCTGCATGTCGTCGCTCTGAACAATGCGGACGAGGGTCTGGTATCCGCCCTTGTCTTTCGCGTGGTTGGCGAGAAACCGGCGATAGTACGTGCTCAGCAGGCCTTGCTCCTGGAGGTAGTAGCAGAGATACCGGGCCTGGCCGTAGTTGGTCCCCTGGTCGTCTCGGTAGAACTCGCGGTCGCTCATCGCGCAGAGTCGCTCGAACGAAGGGAGCTTCTTGGCGCGGATGGCCTTCTGAAGTCCTGCCAGACGCCAATTCGTGAACCCCACGATGCGCCCGTTGCGATCGCCGCACTGTTCGTAGAGCGAGCCCAGTCCCTCGTTGAACCAGGCCGGACA
>CAZFKF010001501.1:0-1705 GCA_964518805.1 uncultured Planctomycetaceae bacterium
CTGGTTGGGGATTGAGCCGAACATCCGCCGGTTCTGTTCGGCGGTGTGGGGAACGTGTTGACCCAAGGTGGGGATCACGTGCACGTCGGCTTCTTGCGCGAAGTGCCGATACAGCAGTTCGGTGAGGCGACCGGCGCCCGAATGAGCCCCAGTGATGTCGGGCGGAAGCAGCAGCACGCGCTTGGGCCGTGGGCAGATCCGCCTGCGAGCCTCGTCGGCGGTCTGCTCCATCAATTCCTCCATCCGCTTCTGGGAAATTTGCTCTGCTTTCTCCGAGAACCAAGGCATGGGAGCCCTCTTCCATGGGGTTAGTTTTGCCGCCCCGTGAGAACTCTTATAATACCGGGATCGCCGGGACTTGCCTACGAGCACCCGATCCCGGCTTTTGCATCGCGTTTTGCCCACTGTCTGCCGCGCTCACCCATGTCCGAATCGCCGATCGATCGATACCGCTATTTCCTCAAAGACTCCATCCGGCTGGCAATCGACTTCTCGCAGACCGACCAGTCGCGGGGCATTCCGGCGCCGCCGGTCGAGAAGCCGTACGCCGCCGACGTGCCACGCGTCGACCTGCCGCGGCCCGGCAGGTGGCGCAGCGTGACCCGCACAGACCTGGAAAGCGCGATCCGCGATCGCAAGAGCCGGCGCGATTTCAGCCGGCAACCGCTCGCGCTCGAGGAACTCTCGTTCCTGCTCTGGGCGACCCAAGGGGTCCGTGAGGTGATCGACGGCGGCACCGCATTGCGCACCGTGCCGTCGGCCGGCGCCCGCCACGCCTTGGAGACCTATCTCTGCGTGCTGAACGTCTGCACGTTGGTTCCCGGGGTCTACCGCTATCTGCCCGTCGAACACCAACTGCTGATCGAGTGTCAGGACGCGCAGGCCGGCCGCAAGCTCATCGAGGCGACGCTGGGCCAATCGTTTCTGGCCCAGGCGGCTGCGGTGTTCTGCTGGACCGCCGTTCCCTACCGCATGGAATGGCGTTACGGACTAGCCGCCCACAAAGTCATCCTCCTCGACGCCGGCCACGTGTGCCAGAGTCTCTACCTGGCCTGCGAGGCAATCGGCGCGGGCACTTGCGCCGTGGCTGCCTACCACCAGGATCTCATGGATCAACTGCTCCGCGTCGATGGACGCGACGAGTTCACGGTCTACCTGGCACCGGTGGGAAAGGTGTAATTCCTGGCCGCGCGGCGACGATGCCAGGTAGAAAGCCTCCGACATGCTTACGAGCAAAGAGCGAATCGCACGCATTCTCCAACATCGGCCGGTGGACCGGATCGGGCTGTTCGAGGTCTTCTGGAAGGAAACCGCGGAGAAGTGGTCAACGGAGGGCCATTTCCCCCGGGCCGACGATGTGAGCGACCATTTCGGCCTCGACCTGCGACGGGCCAACGGGGAAATCACTCCGGCCTCCTGGAAACTGGTGAACCTGGTGGCCGACGCGGACGCCGGCGAGGTGCTGATCGAAGAATCGGACACCGCCCGGTTGGTTCGCGACGGCAATGGGGCGTCGCTTCGCTGGATCAAGGGGCGGTCTGGGGCCCCGGAGCATGTGGATTTTCTAGTCAAAGACCGGCAGGGTTGGGAGGAACACATCCGGCCTCGGTTGCTGGACGCAGGGGCCTACGAGCGCCGGATCGATTTCGCCCGTTACCGGGAACGCCGCCACGAGTGTGCCCGCAACGAGTTGTTTCTCACCGCC
>CAZFKF010001502.1:0-1704 GCA_964518805.1 uncultured Planctomycetaceae bacterium
GCGGTAACACCATCTTGGCGAACATCGGCTGGACGAAGAACAGGAGGCTCGCACTGACTAGCAGCGTAGAAGCGAACAAGAGTTGCATGACAGAAACCCTTAAGAATACCGCGCGGCAACGCCGCGACTTCCGAGTCGACCAGGCAATCGATGGGCGGCAGAAGGCAGGTTGCACAGTTGGCGCGTGCCAGCCAACCGGCCACTGAAGAATACGTTAGATACATCATGCGAGCCGGCTACAAGCTCAGACCGAACGCTGCGCTCCGCGCCTTCTGAAGGATGGATCATCCATCCGCACGAGAACAGCGGGACGGCCTGCAAAGCCGGCCCAGGTTCGATGGGAGAGGACGAACATGCGGCGTTTAACGACCTTGTCGGGCAGTCTCCAGGCGCCCGAAGACCATCCGGCCAGCGCTGGTTTGCAGGACGCTGGTCACGGCGATTTGGACGACTTCATTGACGTGGTCGCGGCCCATCTCAATGACCACCATCGTCCCGTCGTCCAGATAGCCCACTCCCTGGCCGGGCTCCTCGCCGGGCTTGACCACTCGCACTTCCAGGTGCTCTCCCGGCAGAAAGACCGGCTTCAGGGCGTTGGCCAGGTCGTTAAGGTTCACGACGGTGAGGCCGTGCAATCGGGCCACCTTGTTCAGATTGTAGTCGTTAGTGACCAGTTTGCCTTCCAGATGCTTGGCGAGGGTCACCAGACGGAGGTCGACGTTCTGGCCGGCGAATTCGGGGAGGTCGCGGTCGTAGATCTCCAAATCCACCTTAGGATTCGTCCGCAGCTTGTTGAGGATATCGAGCCCGCGGCGCCCTCGGCTGCGTCGAAGCCGGTCGGAACTGTCGGCGATGCCCTGCAACTCGGTGATCACGAATCGCGGCATGATCAACTGGCTGTCCAGCACGTTGGCTTCCACCACGTCAGCCACGCGCCCGTCGATCACCACGCTGGTGTCGAGGATATAAGGCCGCCGGCCTTTCACCTCCTTGGAAAACTCCACGTACGGGATGACGAATCGAAAGTTGTCCTTGGTCTGGATCAGGAAGCTGATGCACATGTAGCAGAGCACGGCCGCAAAGGACATCTGCACGATTTCCTTGACCCGGCTTACTTGAGGATCGCCGCCGGGCGGAGTGGCAAACAGGGGCGACATCGCCAGACCGGCCACGTAGGCCAAGAATAGTCCCACGATCAGCCCAAAATAGACGGCCGAGATCGTGTCCAGACTTTTGCGCCGCGTGACGATATCGCCCGCGATCACGGCTGCCGCCAGGATCAGCACGCCGAAGAACACGACCCACGGTACCCAGGGCATGTCTGTTGGCAACAGACCCGTATTGATGATGACCACGGCAATGCCGATGGTCACCATCACGAAGACACTCCGCAGGATGATCAGAGCCATATGATTTCGAGTCCTTGCGATAATGGGAATGCGGGTGTTGGTGCGCCGCCGCCGGGATCTCCAATGGCAGCGAACCGATGCATCACGCCTCAGATTCTAATCTGCGAAGAACCCTGCTGAAACCTCACCCCCCCTGTAAGGTTCAATATTCGTCTCCGATTCGCGTGGTGCTCCACGCCGAGGCAACAGACCTAGCCTGCTCTCTTGGCTAAGCTGAACCTCCTTGGTGCAGGGTGGTTGTGAGGGCAGCGTACAGCTCATCGAGCGACTGCGGAATCACTTTCACCGCGGCCAA
>CAZFKF010001503.1:0-1702 GCA_964518805.1 uncultured Planctomycetaceae bacterium
GGCATCTACAAGCCATGGCTCACCTGGCTCATGCCGCGGCGGAACTTCGCCATGTGGTCGTTCTCGGCCCTGCTCATCATGGGCGCGGGCCTGTTTCCCCTGGATGCCGTGGTCGGGATCGATTGGAGGGTCTGCTACCTGAGTGTCGTGGCGGTCACCATGGCCGGGACGCTGCTGTTCATCGTCGGATGGCACTGGCAGGTTCTTTCGTTCGTGGCGCTGGCGGCGCTGGCGCTGGCGGCCTACAACTTCCCCAAGATCGGCACCGACTACATGCCCCCCTTGGATGAAGGCAGCATCCTGGACATGCCGGTTACGGTGCCCCGCGTCTCCGTCACTCAGGCGGCCGACGACTTGAAGGCCCGCGACAGCCTGATCCGGCGCTTCCCCGAGGTGGAGATGGTCGTGGGCAAGGCAGGGCGGGCCGACACGCCGACCGATCCGTCGCCGCTCGATATGGTCGAAAGCGTGATCACGCTGCGACCGAAAGAGTTTTGGCCGCGGCGCAAGATCAAGTACAAGGACGCCGAAAGACAGACCGCCTCCGTGCTGGCGGCCCTCCAGGCCCAAGGATTCATCGACCCCATCGAGAATGTGGAAGACCGGCACGCCATCCTCGACCCTGCCGCCATGAACGCCAGTATGCGTTTCGACCAGGCGACGCGCGAATTCGTGCTGCAACGGCACCGTGAATTCCAGGCCCATCTCGGCCCGAGACTGCTACGCGAATTCATCGCGGAGTTGGTGCAACGCTGGCAGACCGCCGATCGGCTCCTGGCGCCGATCGACGACGCAGAGGTCGACCGACTGGCCACGGCGTTGGACAAGCAGTTCGCCCCCATCGTCAGCGCAGGGCCGAACCAAGAGGACATCAACCGCCTCATCCAGGACATCGCCCAGAAGTTGGCGGCCGAGAAGAAGGTCGAACTCACCCCCGAGTTGTTGGCCGCCAAACACAGCCCGCTCGCCAACATCTACTGGAACGTCTTGAGCGTGCTGGGCACCGAGCCGCCGACGCTCTTCACCCAAATGCTGGGCTTCATCAGCCGGCAGCGCGATCGGCACTGGCGTGCCGAGGCCGAGCAGTTGGATCGCGAGATCTTCGACCAGGCGGCCGGCGCGTTCAACTGGTACGCGATCGAAGAACTCCACAAGGCCGCCGAAGACCAGGGCCTTTGGGCCGAAGCTCCCCCAATCGCCGAGCGCGGCGATCCTCCAGCGGAGAACGCCCTCCGCGGCGTTCCGCCAACCGCCGCCGACGCCTCACCCCCGCCCACCGGATCGCACCAAGCGGCATTTCCTCCTGCCGAAATGCATAAGCTCCAGGCCATCCGCGCCGAACTCGACGCCGCATGGTCGCCGCACCTGTTCTTGTGGAAGAACTCCAAGGACGACCTTCTCAAGGAACTCGACAGCGCCGTGCAGATGCCGGGCTGGGCCAACATCTGGACGCAACCCATCATCAACCGCATCGACATGCTCGCCACCGGCGTGCGCACCATGATCGGCGTCAAGGTCTTCGGCAACGACCTGGACAAGATCCAACAGGTGTCCGAGCAGTTGGCCGGCGTCCTGCGCGAGATTCCCGGCGCCGTCGATGTGTTTCCCGACCAGAACGTGGGCAAGGGCTACCTTGAGATCGTCATCGACCGGCAGAAGGCCGCGCGCTACGGGGTCAACGTGGGCGACATCCAGGACGTGA
>CAZFKF010001504.1:0-1700 GCA_964518805.1 uncultured Planctomycetaceae bacterium
TGATCTGCCGGCCATCCTTGATCCGAGACCAAATTCTACCCCGACGAGGCGGCGAGTGACAGGGCGAGACCCGCAACGCGAGGAAAGACAACGCCAAGCCCCAGGGCCGCGACCGCCCGGATTTCTCCGACTCCCGGCTTGCACCCCAATGTCAGGGGCGCTATCCTGGACGGCTGCCCAGTGCAGGAGACCGCCATGCGACGACCTTCAACCGCTCTTGTCCTATTCGCCGCGCTCGTTGGCTGGGGTCAGCCGACTTTCGCGGCTACGTTCTACGTTTCCCCGTGCGGCAACGACGCCTGGTCCGGCAAGCTCGCCGAACCCAATGCGGCCAGGACCGACGGACCGCTGGCCACGCTCCACCGTGCCCGCGATGTCGTGCGCACCCTCAAGGCCGCAGCGCCACTCACGGAACCGGTCACCGTGTTCCTCCGCGGCGGCGTTTATCGGGTCGACAAGACGATCGAGTTCGCCCCCGAGGATTCCGGAACCGAGCAGTCGCCCGTCACCTATGCGGCGTATGCGGGCGAGCGTCCGATCGTCTCCGGCGGGCGTCCGATCAGCGGATGGCGCAAGGGCGAAGGCTCGCTCTGGACGGCCGTCGTCCCCGGCGTGAAGGAAGGGCGGTGGCGGTTTCACCAGCTTTTTGTCGACGGCCATCGCCGCACCCGTGCCCGAACGCCCAACGTGGGCTTCCTCTACACGGCCGGCGTCCTTTCGCCCTTCGATCACGCCAAGTGGTACGAGTCCGACATCGCCGCCAAGCGCGGCTTCGTGTTCCGCGACCGCGATATCCGCCGTTGGGCCAACTTCGAGGACGCGCTCGTGGTCATCTATCACTCGTGGACCACCTCGCTCCACTTCATCACCGAAATGGATCCCAAGGAGCGGATCGTCAAGCTCGCCCCGATCTCCACGTGGCCGATCGGCTACTGGTGGGAGTACAACACGCGCTATCACGTGGAAAACGTCTTCGAGGCCCTCGACGAACCGGGCGAATGGTACCTGGATCGCAGCACGGGCACGCTCTCCTACTGGCCCATGCCGGGCGAGGACCTGGCCAAGGCCGAGACGATTGCGCCCGTTGTGCGGCAGACGTTGATGGCTTTCAAGGGCCAGCCGGCTGCGAAGAAGTACGTCGAGCACGTGCGTTTTCGCGGCATCTCGTTCCAGCACACCGATCTGTTGTTGGCGCCCGACATGCCGACCGATCAACAGGGGGCCACCGAGCGCCTGCCCCTGGTGGCGGCGGAAGGTCTGCGTCACGGCGTCTTTGAAGACTGCGAAATTGCCCACGCCGGCGAGAACGGCTTGTGGCTCGACGCCGGTTCGTCGGACAACGTGATCCGCCACTGCCGCATCCACGATCTCGGCGGAAGCGCCGTATTCATCGGCCCGAAGTCGTCTCCGGACACGGGACCGACGTGCGTCGAACGCAACGTGCTGGACAACAACGTCATCCAAGGCGGCTCGCACGTCTTCCGCGGCAGCCAGGGGGTGTGGATCGGCCGCTCCTCCCACAACCGCGTGACGCACAACGAGATCGCCGACTTCCACCACCTGGGCATTTCCGTCGGCCATTCCTGGGGCTACGCGCCCACCACGGCCCATCACAACCTGATCGCCTTCAATCACGTCCATCACATCTGCAACGGCTACTTCAGCGACGGCGGGGGAATGTACACCCTGGGCATCTCGCC
>CAZFKF010001505.1:0-1700 GCA_964518805.1 uncultured Planctomycetaceae bacterium
GGTCTTGAGCCAGGCACCGACTTCCTTGAGGACCTTGATGGCTTGCGGGTCCATCTCGCCTTGGGCGTCGGGGCCAACGTCCAGCAGCAGGTTTCCATTGCGGGCCACGGCTTTCACAAGGTAGCGAATGATGCTCCCCGAGGTATGGTACGCGCTGCCTTTGGTCCACCCCCAATAATCACCCAGGGTCATGCACGCCTCCCAGGCTTCCGGCATGAATCGCTCGGGCATGGCCTGGGTGCCTTCGGGTGTGAGATAATCCTCGCAGCCGCCGCCCGCCGTGCGGTCGACCACCAGCAGACCCGGCTGAAGCGTCCTTGCCATGCGGGCAATTCCCGGCATGTCGATGTCCTGTCCGTTTCCGGGCTGGACCTGGCCGCCATCGAGCCAGAGGATATCCACCGGGCCGTAGTCGCTCATCAATTCACGGATTTGCGACCAGGTGAAGTCCTTGAACTTCTTCCACACCTCGGGATGCTGCCCGGGAGTGTAGTTGGGGTTGCGGCTCGTGGGCGGTCCGAACTGCGGGGCCCAGTAATACGGCACGTTCCAGTCCGCCTTGGAGAAGTACGCGCCGATCCAGAACCCCTTCTTGCGAAAGACCTCGAAGAGTCTCTTCGTGACATTGGCGTTGGGGCTACCGTGGTAAGGACAGTCTTGGGCCGTGATCTTGTAGTCGGTCGTCTTGGTGTCCCAGAAGCAGAATCCGTCGTGGTGTTTCGTGCAGAACACCAAGTAGCGCGTGCCTGCGGCTTCGGCGATCTCGGCCACCTGTTCCGGATTGAACTTCACCGGATTGAAGGTCCTGAGCAGCCCCTCGTAAGCTCTCTTGTAGGTGAGGGTATCGTCATTGGCATGCCCGCCCGGACGCTTGTTCCAATCGTAACGCTCGGGACAGAGGCTCCACGATTGATCGATGGTCTCCCATTGGGTCTGGGTTCCCCAGCAGAAGAAGAAACCGAACTTCAGGTCCTGGAACTTCGTGAGCTTCTTCAACGCCGACGGATCTTTGGGCGGTTGCCATATCTTGCTGGGAGCATAGGCGCCTGCGAAGCCCGTACCGTCGGTACCCGCGGTCTGGGCGTAAGCGAGGGAGCCAATGCTGCAACTGGCGACAAGCGAAACACCGATGAGAACTACCTTGATCATCCTATTCCCATCTCCTCAAGGGATTGTGAGACGGCAAGTTCGGGGCCTTTCGACGTCTACTCGCCTCATGATAGCGGTCTGTGAAGCATGGTGGTAGGGTTGCCGGTCAGGTCAAACGCCTTCGCTCCGCTTTACTGGCGCGCGGGGAGACTCGGCGTGGCTGACGACCGGTTGCATGAGGCGTTCCGAGGATCGGGCCAGTCATTCAATCGCAGAGCCTAAGCACGTTGCGTCTCATCGGCCCATGCGGCGTCCGTCCACCATCGCGTGATGTGCGAGACGCGGATTTCCGCCAGGATCTGGTGCAGGTCGTCCATGGTGAAGTCGGCGCCGCCCAGTTGCCGGCAGGAGGCGCTTCCGGCTGCCAGTCCGCAGGCAAAGGCCGCGTGCGCCGCAGTCCCGGCTGCGAGTTGGGCGAGGAAGATCGCCCCGACCGTATCCCCGGCCCCGATCGGGTTCACGACTCCCTCCACGGCAGGCAGGCGAAACTCGTAGAACCGCCAGGTGCAGGGCCGGCTCGGGGCGGAGCCGCTCCACGGGCACTCGAACAA
>CAZFKF010001506.1:0-1699 GCA_964518805.1 uncultured Planctomycetaceae bacterium
CGCGGGAGCCAATCTGATAGCGTTTGGAGAGGTTCTCGACGCGGATGGCAGGCATGGGAGAGAGGCGGGAGGAAAAGGGAAAGGCGAATGCCGCTACACGATGTCCGCGAAACGCCTCTCGACGCGTCGGAAGTAGAAAGCCCCCACGACGCACGTGGCGACGGCGACGAGAAGCGACACGCCAAGGCAATCGAGGTGGAAGGGCTGGCCAAGGATCGCCGAGCGAAATCCGCTAATGGCCCCCGACATCGGGTTCATCGAATACAGGAGGCGCCATTTCTGTGGAACGACCTCAAACGGAAAGACAACAGGACTGATGAACATCCAGATCTGAACCATGAACGGCACCACGTACCGGAAGTCGCGATAAGCGACCGTAAGCGCCGCCAAGAGAACCGAGACGCCCAGAGCAGCGGCCGCCGTTGCAGCCAACAATGCGGGAACAAGCAGAAGCCCCCAACCAAACGGGACCTGATATATAAGCATGAGGCATAAGAGGATCACAAACGAGATGACAAAATCCACGACGAACGCGCCTGCGGAAGCAATTGGGACGAAGAGCCGCGGGAAATAGATCTTACTGATCAAGTGGGCTTGTGAAACGAGGCTCTGGCCGCCAGCAGTCACCGCGTTGGCGAAAAACATCCAGGGCAGAAGCCCGGCGTAGACAAAGATCGGGTAAGGAACGTCGGTCTGCTGGTCGAGTCGACCGAGCCGGCCGAAAAAGACCGTGAAAATGATCATCGCCGTAAGGGGTTGCAGGACGGCCCACGCCGCTCCAAGGACCGTCTGCTTGTAGCGGATCTTGACATCGCGCCATGTAAGGAAGTAGAGCAGTTCCCGATAGCGCCAAAGTTCAAGGAAATCGATCGCCTGCCAACCCGGTTTAGGTTCGATGACCGAAGTCGGTCCGGACGCGGGGCGATCAGCACACGGCCGCGGGACCGACTCCGCGGCAGCAGTCGCTGCATTGGCTACAGTTCCCGAAGCAACAGCCTCTGCATCGGTACTAGCGGCTGATTCTAGGATTGTATCGGACACGCTGGGACTTTCGGTTCGGAGTTTGGCTGAATTGGTGCGACGCGATTGGCGAGCGAGGATTATGCTACCGCCGCACGATGGTGGCGCAGGGCGACTTCTTCGCGGGCAAGACGCCAATCGGCCTCGATCATCATGCGCACCAGTTGCTCGAACGAGGTCGCGGGCTCCCAGCCAAGCCGCGTGCGGGCTTTCGAGGCGTCGCCGAGCAGAATGTCGACTTCGCTGGGCCGGAGGTAGCGGGGATCGATTTCGACGTGGTCCTGCCATCGCAGGCCGACGCAATCGAAGGCCAGATCGAGAAAATCGCGCACGGAGCGGGTCTGGCCTGTGGCGATCACGTAGTCGTCGGGCTCTTCCTGTTGAAGCATCAGCCACATCGCTTCGACGTAGTCGCCCGCGTAGCCCCAGTCGCGTTTCGCGTCGAGATTGCCCAAGTAGAGCTTGTCTTGCAGCCCCTCGCGGATCCAAGCGGCGGCGCGGGTGATCTTGCGGGTGACGAACGTCTCGCCGCGGCGCGGCGATTCATGGTTGAACAGGATGCCGTTGGAGACGTGCAGGCCGTAGGATTCGCGATAGTTGACGACCTGATGGAACGCGAAGACCTTGGCGCAGGCATATGGGCTGCGGGGATGGAAAGGGGTCGTCTCGCGCTGCGGGA
>CAZFKF010001507.1:0-1698 GCA_964518805.1 uncultured Planctomycetaceae bacterium
GCGATCCGCACCTGCTGGCGGCCACTTGCCGTCAGGCCGAGATCCCGGTGCGTCAGTCCCCGTTGTCGAGAGTCTTCAACCCCGGGCCGTTGCGGCAGAGCGTTGGCGCAGGCGCGGTACTTCTGACGTCGATCGTGGTCTTCGCGGTGGCGGCCCCCGATCTGGCAGCCACCTGGACCCGGCGCGTGGTGCTCCTTTCCGACGAGCTTTGGCCCCGCAACTCGCGGATCGTGCTGGAAGGGTTCGACCAGGGAGTGGCCAAGGTGGCCCGCGGTGCGGACCTCGAAATCGTGGCCAAGGCCGATCTCAGTATGCCCGTTGTGCCCGAGTTGGTCGAAATTCGCTATCGCGGGATGGGCGGATTGCGTAAGGTGATGAACCGCGTGGGAAACGCCGATCCCGATCGAGACGAATTCCAAGAGTATTCCTATATCTTCCGCGGCGTCTTGGCCCCGATCGTGTTTGACCTCGTCGGGGGCGACTCGTCGCTGCGCGGCCTGAAAATCGACGTGGTCGAGAACCCGGCGATCGTCGAGATGATCCTTGACTGCGAATTCCCCAAGTACACCGAGCGCCCGCCGCGCTCGCTGCCGGTGACCGGACTGATGCAGCTTCCCATGGGCACCCGGATCACCGTCCGTGCGCGATGCAACAAGCCGCTCGTGCGCGTGACCGCCGAACTGGCCCAGGGTGACCCGCCCAAGCCGCCGCAGGTCATTTCTCCGCTGGGCGAGGATCCGCGCCGCTTCACCTACGTCATCGAGAAGTTGATGGACGACCGGACGGTGCTGTTCACGCTGGCTGACGCAGACGGCGTGAAGACCCGCGAGCCCATGCGTTTGACGCTCGCCGCCCTCGAAGACCGCCGGCCGGAACTCGCGGTGCAGTTGCGCGGCATCGGCTCGGCAATCACGCCGCAAGCGTCGATCCCGGCCGCCGGGCGCGTGGACGACGATTACGGCATCGCCAAGATCTGGTTCGAACACGCGGTCGACAAGCAAGAGCCGAAGAACGAGGCGATCGCTGTGCCGCCGGCCGCGGCAACGCCCTACGACCTCACGCGCACGCTGGACGTCCCCCCGCTGGGCCTCAAGCCGGGGCAGAAGTTCGCCTTCGCGGTGAAGGCGGAAGACCGCTTCGATTTGACCGGCCGGCCCAACGCGGGCACCAGCGACCGCTGGGTCGTGGACGTCGTCACGCCGGAGCAGCTTCGCACGATGCTCCAGTCCCGCGAACTCGTCCTTCGGCAGCGGTTCGAGAGCCTGATCAAGGATGTGACCGACATCCGCGATTCTCTGGCCCGGGTCGATTTCAAACCGCACTCCAATCTGCCGGCTGCGAAGCCGCCGACTCCGTCCAAGGGGGCGGAACCGGGCGACAAGCCCGATGCCCCGGCCCAGCCGTCTCCGGAGCGGGCCGCCGCTCAGCGTCTGCTGCAAATCCAGTGGTCGCAGCAGAACAGCCGCAAGAGCGCCTACGAGACGGCCGGGCTCGCCGAGGCCTTCCTCCAAATTCGCGAGGAACTGATCAACAACCGCGTGGACACCGAGGAGTTGAAGCCCCGTCTCGACGACGGCATCGCCAAGCCGCTGCAACGCGTTGCCGGCCAAATGTTCCCTGAATTGGACCGTCGAATGGACCGCCTGCAACTGGTCGCCCCAGACCCGGTCCAAGGAGGCGAAGGGCTCCAAGCGGCCC
>CAZFKF010001508.1:0-1691 GCA_964518805.1 uncultured Planctomycetaceae bacterium
CGCATAGAGTTCCCCATCATAGATCGCCCGTATACCCATGCAAAGAGCATGACCAATCGGTTGGACGCTGTCAAGTTGCCTTTGGCGAACCGTGTTCCAAAGCCTCTTGTGCCTGACGGCACCCCGATAGCAGAGAGCTATCGGGGCCACCCGCGTGGCGAATCGCGAGGAACCGCAGCCACGCCCTTCGTAGAGCCTCCGGGCCGTGCCACCCAACGCGTCAACTAGCGTCGAATCCGAAGAACGTCAAGTCCTCGAACGACAATTCGACCTCCTGATCGTCCTTGAGGTGTGACTGGGCAAGCTTGAGCTGATGGAGTTCTTTCTCGATCCGGCAAATCCGGCGACACAACTCCGTGATCTCTTCGTGCTCTTCGGATGGCATGTCACGTCGCGTCTGGGATGGCTGCGGATAGTCGTTATCTGTGTCGCGAACCAGGTAGGAGCGCAACCTCTCCCTGTCTGAGATGAACTGGTCCAGCACTGCGTGCCGTTTCCTGAGTCGAGTCTCCAAGTCAGCGACACGATGGGCAATTGCGGCCTTGATGTCGGCGCCGCTCTTCGTGAAACGCATCTCAGTGTAGTTCCACATGGGACATGTCTTCTCCGAAAGATTAGGCTGCGGATCACTCCCTCAGAAGCGTGACCGACATCAACCCGACGACCACGTCGTTGGCCAGGCAGCGGATGGTGAGCGAGCGCAGTGGCTGCTCGGATTTCAGCGGCAGGTCGAGGATCGTGGCCCGGCCGGAGCCGAGGTCGATGCGCGGCGGGTGGGGGCCGGGGATGCAGAAGCCGTCGATCGCCAGTTGGTAGTCGCCTTCGATCGGCCACCAGGTGGTCGGATTCGTCAGCGGCAGGCGCTCGTGCATTCCGTTTGTGTATTCGACCACGATCTCGCCGTTGTCGAACTGCGAGTGCATGGGGTGCGTGGAGCCGGCCACGAGGAACCACGCGTGCCGCGCGTTGCCCGAAAGCGGAATCGTCATCTTCGGCGGGAAGTTCTTCCAGAGGGAGGTGAAGACTACGTTCGGCGCAGCGCCGGGACCGGGCGTGGCGAACGGGATTCCCTGCGGGCTCACCATGCGGCCGGCACTGCCGGCGGCGGCGCGGAGGGCCGAATCGTCGATCTTGGGCACCTGCTTGCCGCAGTAGCACCAATCGCCGTAGCCGTGCAGCGGGATTTGCATCGAGCAGTACGGCGAGCGCGGCTCGCGGTACTCGTGCTTGAAGATCTCGCTCACCCGGTCGTTGAACTGCTTGGACAGGTCGAGGCACTCGACCCGCTGCGAGGAGAGGTCGGCCTTGCCCCAGTCGACCACCGCGCCTTTCACCAGGCGGTCTTTGCCCACGAGCAGGGAGATCGGATTGGTGCCGGGCACCAGCCCCTGGGCCGGAATCCGGACAACGCTCGACGTGGCGTGCGGCGCGATCCGAAGCGGCACGCGATCGCTCTTCCGGCCGTGCAATACCGACGCGTCGCCGGCGAAGGCTTCGCCGGTGTTGTTGCGGACCGAGAAGCGGACCGTGCCTTGCTGGCGATCGGCCGACGTGTCGCAGATTTCCAGCGGCGGCCGGACCTCGAATTCGATCGGCAGCCACCAGCCGTGACCGGCCTGCTCGACGCGGGCAAACGCGGTGCGATGGCCCAGCGATTTGGCGGCGATCGCCTGGAACGACGAACTCCCCGG